>NZ_AMPR02000447.1:0-18610 GCF_000307735.3 Cupriavidus sp. HPC(L)
CTTACTCGCCATGCTTGAGAAAGACATGGAAGCCCTCGTCCGCGTAGGCGGCCGGAGGCAGTTCGTCGAGCAGCATCGCGGCGTCGACATCGGCCAGTTCCTCGATCCGTTGCTGCTGCTGCCATTGGTAGATGCCGGCCAGTCCGCCGGCCAGCGCGACCACCGTCCATACCAGGCCGAGCCGGCGCACCCAATCGCCGAGCGGCCGCATCGACCGGTGCGCGCCGCCGTGCAGCGGCGGTCCGGCCGTTGCCAGTCGAGGTGATGTTTGAGGCGCTTCCACGCGGCGGCGCGACAGCGCCACGCGCCGTGCGGCGGCCAGGCGCGCGGCGATATCGTCCGGCACCTGGTTGGCGGAAGCGTCCAGCATGGCGGTGATCTGCCGGGCCAGGCGGCGTTGCTCGATCTCGGATGCGTTTCTGCTGTTCATAGTCGGAGTCCCCGGGCGCGCAGCGCCTGCGCCAGGGCATGCGTGGCGCGCGAACAGTGGGTCTTGACGCTGCCTTCGGAACATCCCATGGCAGCGGCCGTTTCCGCGACGTCCATATCCTCCCAGTAACGCAGCAGGAAGGCCTCGCGTTGACGGGTGGGCAGGCGCTGGACTTCTTCCTCGATGATGCGCATGGTCTGCACGCGCTCGAACCGGTCGGCGCTGCTCTCGGCGGCCTGCGATCCCGGCTCGCTCTCCAGCGCCTCCAGCAGGTCGGCGTCCTCGCCATCGCGCTCGTCGCGCAGGTTCGAGAACAGCGTGACCCAGGTATTGCGCACCTTCTGGCGGCGAAACCAGTCGTGGATGGTGTTCTGCAGGATGCGCTGGAACAGCGGCGGCAACTCGGCGGGGCCGCGGTCGCCGTATTTTTCGGCCAGCTTGATCATGGCGTCCTGGACGATGTCCAGGGCGGCCTGTTCGTCCCGTACCGCGAATACCGCGTGCTTGAAGGCGCGGCGTTCGGCGCTGGCGAGAAAATCGGATAGTTCCTGTTCGGTTGCCATGCGGCGGGCAAGAGCGGCCGGCCAATGCCGCACGAGGGCGGGGCGGCCGGCAGCCCGGAAATCAGCAAAATGCGGCGATGCTAGCAAATAACGGGGCGGCCGTGTCGCCCCGGCGACACGATACGAGGTCATAGACCGCGCTGGTGCGATGCAGTATCATCGACGGTTCACGACATCAGTGGTTGTCTCATCTGGCCGCTTATGAGGCGGTCTCCCATGCAGACGCGCACCGCTTGAACCCGTGCCACAAGCCCGGCAGAGAGCATCCAAACAATTTTTTGCCGAAAATTGCAAAGGACTGACATGAACATGCCCAGCGCGGAATTCTCCCACGCCGACAGCAATTCATCCGCCGCACCCGAAATGATCGGGGCGGAAATCCTCGTCCACGCACTTGCCGAAGAAGGCGTCGAATACGTCTGGGGTTATCCCGGCGGCGCAGTGCTGTATATCTACGACGAGCTGTACAAGCAAAAGAAAATCGAGCACATCCTGGTGCGCCACGAGCAGGCCGCGGTCCACGCCGCGGACGGCTATGCGCGCGCGACCGGCAAGGTGGGCTGCGCGCTGGTGACCTCGGGTCCCGGCGTGACCAATGCCGTCACCGGCATCGCCACCGCCTATCTGGACTCGATTCCGATGGTCGTGATCACCGGCAACGTGCCGACCCACGCGATCGGCCAGGATGCCTTCCAGGAGTGCGACACGGTCGGCATCACGCGGCCGGTGGTCAAGCACAACTTCCTGGTCAAGGACGTGCGCGATCTGGCGGCGACCATCAAGAAGGCCTTCTATATCGCCGCGACCGGCCGCCCCGGTCCGGTGGTGGTCGACATCCCGAAGGACGTGTCGCGCAATGCCTGCCGCTACGAGTACCCGAAAGCGATCGACATGCGCTCGTACAACCCCGTCAACAAGGGGCATTCGGGCCAGATCCGCAAGGCATTGGCGCTGCTGCAGAGCGCCGAGCGGCCGCTGATCTATTCGGGCGGCGGCGTGGTGCTCGCCAATGCCAGCGACGAACTGCGCCAGCTGGCCGCGCTGACCGGCCATCCGGTCACCAACACGCTGATGGGCCTGGGCGCGTTCCCCGGCACCAGCAAGCAGTTCGTCGGCATGCTCGGCATGCACGGCACCTACGAAGCCAACATGGCGATGCAGAACTGCGACGTGCTGATCGCCATCGGGGCGCGCTTCGACGACCGCGTGATCGGCAACCCGGCGCACTTCACCTCGCAGCCGCGCAAGATCATCCATATCGACATCGACCCCTCGTCGATCTCGAAGCGGGTCAAGGTGGACATCCCGATCGTCGGCAACGTCAAGGACGTGCTGCAGGAGCTGATCGCGCAACTGCAGGCCAGTGACGTCAAGCCGCGCCGCGAGGCGCTGTCGCGCTGGTGGGAGCAGATCGAGCAATGGCGCTCGGTGGACTGCCTGAAGTACGACCGCGATTCCGAGATCATCAAGCCGCAGTACGTGATCGAGAAGATCTGGGAACTGACCAAGGGCGATGCCTTCGTCTGCTCGGACGTCGGCCAGCACCAGATGTGGGCCGCGCAGTTCTACAAGTTCGACCAGCCGCGCCGCTGGATCAACTCCGGCGGCCTCGGCACGATGGGCGTGGGCCTGCCGTACGCGATGGGCATCAAGAAGGCGTTCCCGGACAAGGAAGTCGTCACCGTGACCGGCGAGGGCTCGATCCAGATGTGTATCCAGGAACTGTCGACCTGCCTGCAGTACGACACCCCGGTCAAGATCTGCGCGCTGAACAACCGCTACCTGGGCATGGTGCGCCAGTGGCAGGAGATCGAGTACGACAACCGCTACTCGCATTCCTACATGGACGCGCTGCCCGACTTCGTCAAGCTGGCCGAGGCCTATGGCCACGTCGGCATGCGCATCGAAAAGACCGCCGACGTCGAGCCGGCGCTGCGCGAGGCCTTCCGCCTGAAGGACCGCACCGTGTTCCTGGATTTCCAGACCGACCCGACGGAAAACGTCTGGCCGATGGTGCAGGCGGGCAAGGGCATTTCGGAAATGCTGCTCGGCGCGGAGGACCTGTGATGCGACACATCATTTCGGTCCTGCTGGAGAACGAACCGGGCGCGCTGTCGCGCGTGGTCGGGCTGTTCTCGGCGCGCGGCTACAACATCGAGACGCTGACCGTGGCGCCCACCGAGGACGCCTCGCTGTCGCGGATGACGATCGTGACGACCGGCTCGGATGACGTGATCGAACAGATCACCAAGCATCTGAACCGGCTGGTCGAGGTGGTCAAGGTGGTCGACCTGACCGAGGGCGCGCACATCGAGCGCGAGCTGATGCTCGTCAAGGTGCGCGCCGTCGGCAAGGAGCGCGAGGAGATGAAACGCACCGCGGACATCTTCCGCGGCCGGGTCATCGACGTCACCGAGAAGACCTACACGATCGAGCTGACCGGCAACGGCAGCAAGCTCGATGCCTTCCTCGATGCGATCGACCGCAGCGCGATCCTGGAGACCGTCCGTACCGGCGGCTCGGGAATCGGCCGGGGCGAGCGCATCCTGAAGGTCTGACGCCGGTCTCTCGCGCGGCAACCCCACCACACCCCATTGCAGTATCGACGGCGGCGCGCCGGCGCCAACCCCATGCGCGGCGCGTCGTCGACTCCCAACATCGGAAAAAGAGCGAAGGAATCATCATGAAAGTGTTTTACGACAAGGACGCCGACCTGTCCCTGATCAAGGGCAAGAACGTCACCATCATCGGCTACGGCTCCCAGGGTCACGCCCACGCGCTGAACCTGAACGACTCGGGCGTCAAGGTGACGGTCGGCCTGCGCAAGAACGGCGCGTCGTGGAACAAGGCCGTCAACGCCGGCCTGCAGGTCAAGGAAGTGGCCGAGGCCGTCAAGGACGCCGACGTGGTCATGATCCTGCTGCCGGACGAGCAGATCGCCGACGTGTACAAGAACGAAGTGCACGACAACATCAAGGAAGGCGCCGCGCTGGCCTTCGCCCACGGCTTCAACGTGCACTACGGCGCGGTGATCCCGCGCGCCGACCTCGACGTGATCATGATCGCGCCGAAGGCCCCGGGCCACACCGTGCGTTCGACCTACAGCCAGGGCGGCGGCGTGCCGCACCTGATCGCGGTGCACCAGAACAAGTCGGGCGCCGCCCGCGACATCGCGCTGTCGTACGCCACCGCCAACGGCGGCGGCCGTGCCGGCATCATCGAGACCAACTTCCGCGAAGAGACCGAGACCGACCTGTTCGGCGAGCAGGCCGTGCTGTGCGGCGGTACCGTCGAGCTGATCAAGGCCGGCTTCGAGACGCTGGTCGAAGCCGGTTACGCGCCGGAAATGGCCTACTTCGAGTGCCTGCACGAGCTCAAGCTGATCGTCGACCTGATCTATGAAGGCGGCATCGCCAACATGAACTACTCGATCTCCAACAACGCCGAGTACGGCGAGTACGTGACCGGCCCGCGCGTGGTCACCGAGGAGACCAAGAAGGCCATGAAGCAGTGCCTGAAGGACATCCAGACCGGCGAATACGCCAAGAGCTTCCTGCTCGAGAACAAGGCTGGCGCGCCGACGCTGATCTCGCGCCGCCGCCTGACCGCCGAGCACCAGATCGAGGAAGTGGGTGCCAAGCTGCGCGCGATGATGCCCTGGATCGCCAAGAACAAGCTGGTCGACCAGTCGAAGAACTAAGCGTGCCGGACGCCGCGCCGCCGGGTTTGCCGGGCGGCGCGGTCCTGCGCGTTGCAGCCGTCCAGCCTTCCGTCCCGACCGGAGGCGGTCGCCATGGCCAGACCATGGTCCGCCGAGGGAAAACGGGGGAGGGCTGGGCGGCTTTTTGTTATCCTTGTCAGACTTGACTGACCTCCATAGACCTCTTTCCCACCTGCATGAACTATCCCCATCCGCTGATCGCCCGTGAAGGCTGGCCGTTCCTGGCCGGCGCTTTTGTCATCTCGCTGCTGGTGCATGCCAGCGCGGGATTCTGGTGGGCGCTGCCGCTCTGGATCATCACGGTGTTCGTGCTGCAGTTTTTCCGCGATCCGCCGCGGCCGATTCCGACCCAGCCCAATGCGGTGCTGGCGCCGGCCGACGGACGCATCGTCGCGGTCGAGAAGACCCAGGATCCCTACGCCGGCCGCGAGGCGCTGAAGATCAGCGTGTTCATGAACGTGTTCAACGTCCATTCGAACCGCGTGTCGGTCGACGGCACCGTCGAGAAGATCGACTATTTCCCCGGCCAGTTCGTCAACGCCGACCTGGACAAGGCCTCGACCGAGAACGAGCGCAATGCGGTGGTGATCCGCCGCGCCGGCGACGACAAGGTCGTCACGCTGGTGCAGGTCGCCGGCCTGATCGCGCGGCGCATCCTGTGCTACACGCGCGTCGGCGACACGGTGGCGCGCGGCCAGCGCTACGGCTTCATCCGCTTCGGCTCGCGCGTCGACGTCTATCTGCCGCTCGACGCCCGGCCGCGCGTGACGATCGGCGAGAAGGTTTCGGCTTCGTCGACGATCCTCGCCGAGCTGGATTGAGCCACGAGCGATCGAGGAGATTCGGCATGGGTGCATTCAATCGGCGCAACAAGCGCGTGGTCGGCGGCAACGTGACCCATCTGCGGCCGTTCCGGCATAACCAGATGCGAGGCGCGGAAATCGATCCGGCGGACGACGACGAGCTCGAGGTCGAATACGTGCGGCCGCGCCGCCGCGGCATCTACCTGCTGCCGAACGCCTTCACCACGGCCGCGCTGTTCGCCGGCTTCTTTGCCATCGTGCAGGCGATGAACATGCGTTTCGATGTCGCGGCCATTGCCATCTTCGCGGCGATGGTACTCGACGGCATGGACGGCCGCGTGGCCCGCATCACCAATACGCAGAGCGCGTTCGGCGAGCAGTACGACTCGCTGTCGGACATGACGTCGTTCGGCGTCGCGCCCGCGCTGGTGATGTACGAATGGATCCTGAAGGACCTGGGCAAATGGGGCTGGATCGCGGCCTTCGTCTATTGCACCTGTGCGGCACTGCGGCTGGCGCGCTTCAACGCCAATATCGGCGTGATCGACAAGCGCTTCTTCCAGGGCCTGCCGAGCCCGGCCGCGGCGGCGCTGGTAGCCGGCTTCGTCTGGCTCGCGATCGACAACAAGCTGCCGGTGCGCGAACTGTGGATGCCGTGGGTGGCGTTCGCGATCACGCTGTATGCCGGGCTGTCGATGGTCACCAATGCGCCGTTCTACAGCGGCAAGGCGCTCGACGTGCGCCATCGCGTCTCCTTCGGCGTGATGATCCTGGTGATGGTGCTGTTCGTGGTGGTGTCCAGCGATCCGCCGGTGGCGCTGTTCGGGCTGTTCGTCGGCTATGCGATTTCCGGCTACGTGCTGTGGGGCTGGCGCGCGATGCATGGCGAGCAGGGCGGCGTGGCGCGCTCTCAGGCGCGCGGCCCGGACTGACGCCGGGCCGCGCGGAGCAGCCGCGGATGTCGATTTGATGAACGGGAAAGGCGCATCGGCGCCTTTTTTGTTTTTGCGTTTGCTTGCGATTCCCCGCTTGTGATGTCCGTCCAATTCGCGGTATGTTGCCGAGGCGTCATGCCGCGAAGGCATGGCGGCCCGCCGCGTAGCCGCGATCGGCTACCGACTTGCCACTGACACAAGGAGAATCCCATGAGCGTGCTGGATTTCATCAAGGAAGCAGGCGAGAAGCTGTTCGGCCGCGAAGCCAAGGCCGCCGAGCCGGCCCAGGCCGCGCCCGCCGATGCCGCGCAGCAGGCCGAGGCGGCCAACCGCACCGCCGGCGAAGCGATCGAAAACTACATCCGCAAGATGGGTCTCGATGCGACCGGGCTGTCGGTGCAGGTCGACGGCGCCCAGGGCAAGGTCACGGTGTTCGGCGTCGCGCCGGACCAGGCCACGCGCGAGAAGATCATCCTGTGCTGCGGCAACGTCGAAGGCGTCGAGCAGGTCGAGGACAAGATGTCGGTCAACGTCGAGTCGGAATCGGCGCAATGGCACACCGTGGCCAAGGGCGACACGCTGTCGGCGATCGCGCAGAAGTACTACGGCAAGGCCAACGCCTACAACGCGATCTTCGAGGCCAACCGGCCGATGCTGTCGCACCCGGACAAGATCTATCCGGGCCAGAAGCTGCGTATCCCGCCCCAGGCCTGAGGCCCTGCAGAGGCCCCCCGTTGCGCGGGGCAGAGCGGCGCGCGGCCGCTTGGGGGAAATCCCCGTGTTGCGCGCCGTTGCCATCTCGGCTATATTCGCTGCCATGATTTCGCGCCAAGCCCGTCTCGCCCGTACCCTGCTAGGTAGCCTACTAGGCAGCCAGGTCGGGACACGCGCGCGCTGAGGAAGCGATAGCCTCACGCGAAGTCGCACAGGATTTTATCCACGCCCCGGCCTGCATCCCTGCACGCCGGGGCGTTTTGCATTGTGCCGCAGCGATCGGCGACGATGCGACCGGCAGGCAGCGGGGCACCGGAACAGAAACCGAAACCGCCGAAACCCGTTCGAGCACTTATCCCCCAGGAGCGTTTTCCATGTCGGACAAACTGATCATTTTCGATACCACGTTGCGCGACGGCGAGCAGTCGCCCGGCGCCTCGATGACGCGCGAGGAAAAGATCCGCATCGCGCGCCAGCTCGAGCGCCTGAAGGTCGATGTGATCGAGGCCGGCTTCGCCGCCAGCTCGAACGGCGACTTCGAGGCGATCCGCGCGATCGCCCAGACCGTCAAGGACTCGACCATCTGCTCGCTGGCCCGCGCCAACGACAAGGACATCGCCCGCGCCGCCGAGGCGCTCAAGCCCGCCAACTCCTTCCGCATCCATACCTTCATCGCCACCTCGGCGCTGCATATGGAAAAGAAGCTGCGCATGACGCCGGACCAGGTCTACGAGCAGGCGCGCCTGGCGGTGCGTTTCGCGCGCCAGTTCACCGACGACATCGAGTTCTCGCCGGAAGACGGCAGCCGCTCCGACATGGACTTCCTGTGCCGCGTGCTGGAGGCCGTGATCGACGAGGGCGCGACCACGATCAACCTGCCCGACACGGTCGGCTATGCGGTGCCCGAAGGCTATGCCGCGTTGATCCGCTCGGTGCGCGAGCGCATTCCGAATTCGGACAAGGCGGTGTGGTCGGTGCACTGCCATAACGACCTGGGCATGGCGGTGGCGAACTCGCTGGCCGCGGTCAAGCTCGGCGGCGCGCGCCAGATCGAATGCACGATCAACGGCCTGGGCGAGCGCGCCGGCAACACCAGCCTCGAAGAGGTGGTGATGGCGGTCAAGACGCGGCGCGATTACTTCAATCTCGATGTGGGCGTCGATACCACGCAGATCGTGCCGGCCTCGAAGCTGGTCTCGCAGATCACCGGCTTCGTGGTGCAGCCGAACAAGGCCGTGGTCGGCGCCAACGCGTTCGCGCACGCCTCGGGCATCCACCAGGATGGCGTGCTGAAGGCGCGCGACACCTACGAGATCATGCGCGCCGAAGACGTGGGCTGGACTGCGAACAAGATCGTGCTCGGCAAGCTGTCGGGCCGCAACGCGTTCAAGCAGCGCCTGCAGGAACTGGGCATCGAGCTCGACAGCGAGAGCGAGGTCAATGCCGCCTTCGCGCGCTTCAAGGAGCTGGCCGACCAGAAGGCCGAGATCTTCGACGAGGACATCATGGCCATCGTCTCGGACGAGGCCCACGACGCCAACGAACACTATCGCTTCATCTCGCTGTCGCAACGCTCGGAAACCGGCGAGCGGCCGCATGCACGCGTGGTGTTCAACATGGACGGCCAGGAGTACACCGGCGAAGGCGAGGGCAACGGCCCGGTCGATGCCACGCTGCACGCGATCGAGGGCAAGGTGAACAGCGGCGCCGAGCTGGTGCTGTATTCGGTCAACGCGATCACCACCGGCACGCAGGCGCAGGGCGAGGTCACGGTGCGGCTGTCCAAGGCCGGCCGCATCGTCAACGGCGTCGGCACCGACCCGGACATCGTCGCGGCCTCGGCCAAGGCCTATCTGGCCGCGCTGAACAAGCTGCACGACAAGGCGGTGCAGAAGATCAATCCGCAGATCTGATCGCGCCGGGGCAGAAGGACCCGCCGGTCGATCTCGCCGGCGGATGCAGCCAGCCGACGCAAGCACAGCGCCGGTGGTTCGTGAGATTCGACTCACGGACCACCGGCGCTTTTTGTTGGCGCCTGGCAGTGGCCTGGCCGCCTGACATGCCGCAAAACGCAATGTGGCCATTAAAGCTGGAAGCAGGCCGGCAAGGACTCGACGATCATCGCGACCACGATTTGCCCCAGACGCATGGACATGGGTTTGGCGGTTTGGTGGCTGGCTTGGGACCCCTTCGTTGAGGAATGTCGATGTCGTTGGCAGTCAGTGAATTCGCCATGCCGTGCACGGTGTTGGATGTAGAACGGGTCAAGACCCTGGGGGAAACCGACAAGCAGCGCATCGCTCTGGGCGCTCCATTGATCATTGGCGATCGCTGTTATCGCTTCAACTGGGACAGGCAGTACGCCGCCCCCCGTCTGCAGTGTCTTTCCAATCAGCGTTCCACGCCGCGACGAAATCGTCGCGAAGAAAAGGTGCTGACCGACAGCCTGGCGGGGCAATTGCGCGTGGGCCTGGTCAGCGCTGTCGATCTGGACCGTTTGCATCCGTATCACACCGTCGGCCGGAATGCGGCGCTGGAACACGTCGCCGCGGGTGGCCTGCTGCAAGCGCGTGGGCGCGCCTGCTCCAGGCGCTTCACCGTCGTCGTGGATCGGCACGGCAAGGCGGCGTGGACGACGGTCAGCGAGTCGCGCTGGCCCGCGTTGAAGGCCCTGTGGAACTGGCTTCGCTGTCTGGGGCGCCAGGGGCGACGGGAGTGGCGGGACGAACGGCAGTTGCTGCAGGAGCTCCGCTGCCTGCTGCCGGCGGATCAGGTCAAGGCGCGGCGCGAATCGATCGAGGGCGGCCGCTCGAACCTGATGCGCGGGCTCGACCGGCAGAATCCGGCCGACGTTCAGGACAACTTTCGCGGCCGGATTGCCACGCCCGAGGGCGTCATGCAATTCCTGCGATACGACGAAAAGGCGTTGGAGCGCTTCGACAATGACGCCAGAACCGTGCTGCACCATGTCGCGTGCGACCCGGGGCTTGCCACCGGCCCGGTGCTCGATTCGCTGTTCATGAAGATCGCGATCGAGGCGCTCGAATGCCGCGGGGCCGGTGTCGCCAACGCGCGACCGGGGGCGGCAGAAGGGGGAGAGACCACCCCGCGCATCTTCGCCTCGGACTACGACGGCAATACCCCGGTCCACCTTGCCGTACTCCATGGCGACAAGGCATCGGTGCTGCGCTTCCTGCGGCAGGCGGCAAAGACGGACTCGGACAATGCAGGAGGCGCGGGCCCGCGTTTTGCCGAGCGACGCAACCGGGCCGGACAGACGATATGGGATTGCGCGCAGGCCAGGGTCAAGGCCCGGCGGGCCGATGCCTGGGTGCTCGACATCGTGCGCGAGCACGGTGGCGAGCCGCCGGCAATCCAGGACAGTGCGATGGAACTGGAGCCGGCCAGGGGCATGCCGGGGTGCTCGCGCAGCCGGCTGACGTCACTGCCCACGTCGCCAGGGCGGCATGGGCGGCATGGGCGGCATTAAGGGGCGCGATGCCTAGCGGATCGTTTCCCGCGGATCGGCCAGCGGGTCGGGCGTGATCTGGGTCTGCCGCAGCACGCCGGCATCGTCGAAATAGAAGTGGAACAGCGACGGCCAGTTTTCTTCGTGCAGGAAGCGGTACGACCAGACATCGCGGCGCATCAGCGGGAAGTACTGCGTCGGCTCGCGCGGCAGGCCGAAATGTTCGGCGACGTCGCGCTTGGTCCAGGTGCCGATCCGCGCCTTGTACAGCTCGGTGGTGGTCAACATCTGGCGGAAGCGCGTCAGCTTGCCGCTGGTATCGAAGTCGGCCGCATAGGCCTGACGCCCCAGTGGCTGCTTCGAATAGATCCAGCGCACGGTGCCGTCGTCGAGCCGGAAGATGTCGGTCGGCTCGCCGAAGGTCGCGCGCACCGTGCTTTCCGGCGCGCCGATCAGCTTCTGCGCCTCCTGTACCGGCTGCAGGATGACACAGGCCGTCAACAGCACGCCCGCGGTGCCGAGCGCCAACCAGCGGCCAATGCTCTTCAGTGCTTTCATTGCGATCCTCGGTCCTTCATTGCCACGGAATAGCCGCAGTGTAGCGCCGCAGGCGCCGCATCGCACCGCCTGCGCGATTGCAAGGCGGTGAGCGCTGGCTTACCATGCAGCGCTTTCGCGGAGATCGATCGATGGTTGTGAAGGGGTGGCTGGGGGCTTGCCTGTTGGCCCTCGCGGCGGGCGTTGCGTCGGCGCAGGAGCCGATCCGGCTCGGCATGATCGACGGACTGTCGGGTCCGTTCGCCAATGCCGGCGAAGCGGTGGTGCGCAACCTGCGGCTCGCGATCGACCGGGTCAACGCGCGCGGCGGCGTCCGCACCGCCGAAGGGCAGCGCCCGCTGGAGCTGGTCACCTTCGACAGCAAGGGCAATGTCGACGAGAGCCTGATCCAGTTCCGAGCGCTGGTGGACCGGCGCATCCCGTTCGTGCTGCAGGGGAACAGCTCGGCGGTCGCCGCGGCGCTGGTCGGCGCGGTGAACCGGCACAACGCGCGCCAGCCCGAGGCGCGCGTGCTGTTCCTGAACTATTCCGCGGTCGATCCGGCGCTGACCAACGAGAACTGCAGCTTCTGGCATTTCCGCTTCGACGCCGGCGCCGACATGCGGATGGAGGCGCTGACCGAGGTGATTCGCGCCGACGCGAGCGTGCGCCGCGTCTACCTGATCGCGCAGGACTACAGCTTCGGCCATCAGGTCTCGCGGCTCGCGCGCGACATGCTGGCGGCCAAGCGGCCCGACGTGAAGATCGTCGGCGACGAATTCCACCCGATCGGCAAGATCAAGGACTTCGCGCCGTATATCGCGAAGATCAAGGCCAGCGGCGCGGACGCGGTGATCACCGGCAACTGGGGCAACGACCTGACGCTGATGGTCAAGGCGGCGCGCGAGGGCGGCCTGGGCGCCAAGTTCTATACCTTCTACGGCAATGGCCTCGGCGCCCCGGCCGCGATGGGCGATGCCGGCGTGGGCCGCGTGCTGGCGGTGGCCGAATGGCACCCGAACGTCGGTGGCGCCGCCTCCGATGCCTTCTACCAGGCCTTCCGCAACCGCTATCCCGAGCCGAAGGACGACTACGTGCATCTGCGCATGCAGATGATGATCGAGATGCTGGCGAGGGCGATCGAGCAGGCCGGTTCCACCGATGCGGTCAAGGTCGCGCGGGCGCTGGAGGGCATGCGTTACGTCAACGACTTCCACGACGCCACCGTGCGCGCGGATGACCACCAGGTGCTGCAGCCGCTCTATGTGTCGATGATGGAGCGGCAGGGCGGCGAAGTGCGCTTCGACAACGAGGGCTCCGGATACGGCTTCCGCACGGTCAAGCGGCTGAAGTCGGCCCAGACCACGCGGGCCACGACCTGCAAGATGGAGCGTCCCTAGCCCCGGCAAGGCGGCGCCCGGCCGCTTTTGCCCGGCAACTCCAGTTGCGCTATAATGCGCGGCTGTCGTTCAGGCGGCACTCGCGGTAACGCGGGCGCGCCCGGCGGCAAGGCAGTGTGCGGCGCAAGCCGCATTTTTCTCCCGCACGACGTTCGCGGCCCTGGCGCTGCAACGTTCGCAAGTGAAAGGAAACATCATGTCCGTAGCCGATATCAACAAGTCCGAAGTCATCAAGCAGTTCGCCCGTGGCGCCAACGACACCGGCAGCCCCGAAGTCCAGGTCGCTCTGCTGACCTCGCGCATCAACGAACTGACCCCGCACTTCAAGGCCAACATGAAGGATCACCACAGCCGCCGCGGCCTGCTGCGCATGGTGAGCCGTCGTCGCCGCCTGCTGGACTACCTGAAGTCGAACGACGCCGATCGTTATCGCGCGCTGATCGAGAAGCTGGGTCTGCGCAAGTAAATTGCGCCAGGCTGCTCGGATCGGGGAAGGGATGAGGATGGCGATGCCGATGCCGGCATGGTCGGCAATGTCGGTCCTCGCACCGTACGCCCCGGCGTGACGCCAGGATGCCTGCGTCAGCACTGCTGATGCAGGCATTTTGTTTTTGCGCGGCCGATTGGCCATGCCGGCGAATGCCGGCAATCCGATTGCGCCGCGGGTGGCCGGCCAGGCCGGACACCGTTGCCGTTGCACCACGATGTGCAACGGAGTAAGTTGAATCGTTCTTTTCATTCATGACACCGGAGTCCGGCAAGGAACCAGGGCTTTGTGTCATTCCAGCGCCTCATCGGACATCGGCGGCGATCGTTTGACCTTGATCGCTGCGGCAACCGCGGTGACGCGCTGGAATGGCATAGCACTTCCCTGCGACCGCGCCTGACAGCGATCCGGCAGCAATGCCCGCGGCTGCATCACGCGGGCGCCGGCACGCCGGCGGGCTTCCGGCCCGTCGCCGTGCAAGCACAAAGGGGAACGCTCATGTCCATGTTCAACAAGGTCGTCAAGCAATTCCAGTGGGGCCAGCATACGGTCCGCATGGAAACCGGCGAAATCGCCCGCCAGGCCGGCGGCGCGGTGCTCGTCGATGTCGAGGACACCGTGGTGCTCGCCACCGTGGTGGCCGCCAAGCAGCCCAAGCCGGGCCAGGATTTCTTCCCGCTGACGGTCGACTACATCGAGAAGACCTATGCCGCCGGCAAGATCCCGGGCGGCTTCTTCAAGCGCGAAGGCCGTCCGTCGGAGAACGAGACGCTGACCTCGCGCCTGATCGATCGTCCGCTGCGTCCGCTGTTTCCGGAAGGCTTCTATAACGACGTGCAGGTGGTCGTCCACGTCGTGTCGCTGAACCCCGAAGTGCCGGCCGATATCCCGGCGCTGATCGGTGCCTCGGCCGCGCTGGCGGTCTCGGGCATTCCGTTCAACGGCCCGGTCGGCGCCGCGCGCGTCGGCTACCAGAACGGCCAGTACCTGCTGAACCCGACCCGCAGCCAGCTGGCCAGCTCCGAGCTGGACCTGGTGGTCGCCGGCACCGAGCGTGCCGTGCTGATGGTCGAATCGGAAGCCAACCAGCTGTCCGAAGAGGTGATGCTGGGCGCCGTGGTCTACGGCCACGAGCAGATGCAGGTCGCGATCAACGCGATCCACGAGCTGGTGCGCGAAGGCGGCAAGCCCGAGTGGAACTGGGCCCCGGCGCCGAAGAACGAGGCGCTGATCGCCAAGGTGGCCGAGGTCGGCTCGCCGCTGCTGCAGGAGGCCTATCAGATCCGCCAGAAGTCGGCCCGCTCGCAGAAGGTCAAGGAAGCCTACGCCGCGGTCGAGGCCCGTCTGGCCGAGGCCGGCGTCGAGTTCGACAAGGTCGAGGTCGGCAACATCCTGTTCGATCTGGAAGCGAAGATCGTCCGTGGCCAGGTGCTGGCCGGCGAGCCGCGCATCGACGGCCGCGACACCCGCACCGTGCGCCCGATCGAGATCCGCTCGTCGGTGCTGCCGCGCGCGCACGGCTCGGCGCTGTTCACCCGCGGCGAGACGCAGGCGCTGGTGGTGGCCACGCTGGGCACCAAGAGCGACGAGCAGATCATCGACGCGCTGGCCGGCGAATACCGCGATCGCTTCATGCTCCACTACAACATGCCCCCGTTCGCGACCGGCGAGACCGGCCGCGTGGGTTCGCCCAAGCGCCGCGAGATCGGCCACGGCCGCCTGGCCAAGCGCGCGCTGATTCCGGTGCTGCCGGCCGAGGAAGAGTTCGCCTACACGATCCGCCTGGTGTCGGAAATCACCGAGTCGAACGGCTCGTCGTCGATGGCTTCGGTCTGCGGCGGCTGCCTGGCGCTGATGGACGCCGGCGTTCCGGTCAAGGCGCACGTGGCCGGCGTGGCCATGGGCCTGATCCTGGAAGGCAACAAGTTCGCCGTGCTGACCGACATCCTGGGCGACGAGGACCACCTCGGCGACATGGACTTCAAGGTCGCGGGTACTGACAACGGCATCACCGCGCTGCAGATGGACATCAAGGTCCAGGGCATCACCAAGGAAATCATGCAGGTCGCGCTGGCGCAGGCCAAGGAAGGCCGCCTGCATATCCTGTCGAAGATGCAGGAGGCGATGGGCCATGCGCGTACCGAACTGTCGGAACACGCGCCGCGCATGATCACGATGAAGATCCATCCGGACAAGATCCGCGAGGTGATCGGCAAGGGCGGCTCGACGATCCAGGCGCTGACCAAGGAAACCGGCACGACCATCGACATCCAGGAAGACGGCACGATCACGATCGCGTCGACCTCGACCGAGGGCATGGCCGAGGCCAAGCGCCGCATCGAGGGCATCACCGCGGAAGCCGAAGTGGGCAAGATCTACAACGGCACCGTGCTGAAGCTGCTGGACTTTGGCGCCATCGTCAACATCCTGCCGGGCAAGGACGGTCTGCTGCATATCTCGGAGATCGTCAACGAGCGCGTCAAGGACATCAAGGACTGGCTGAAGGAAGGCCAGCAGGTCCGCGTCAAGCTGATCCAGGCCGACGAGAAGGGCCGCCTGCGTCTGTCGCTGAAGGCGGCGATGGCCGAGGAGGGCGGTTCGATCGCTCCGCTGGCCAACGCCGAAGCGCCGGCGGCGCCGGCCGAGCCGACGGGCGGCGAGCAGCAGTAAGCGCGCTCGCGTCGTCCCCGCGTACGCGGGGACGGCATGACTTCTGCCCGCTTGCCGGGCAGCGTGCAAGAAACGGCTGGGCGATGCCCGGCCGTTTTTTTGTTTACACTGCCGCCAGTCCCTCAGGGCAAGCGCGCCAGGTCGCGCTTTCTTTTTTCCCCTTTCCGCATCCCAGCCGCGCACCACGCGCGGTTTCCAGTTTCAAGGAGCCAGCATGCAAGCCATCGAGATCCGCGAATACGGCGGCCCTGACGTGTTGCAGTTGACCGAGCGTCCCGATCCGGCGCCCGGCCCCGGTGAAGTCCTGATCCGCGTCGCCGCGGCCGGCATCAACCGGCCCGACGTGTTCCAGCGCACCGGCAACTATCCGGTGCCGCCGGGCGCGTCCGACCTGCCGGGACTCGAGGTGGCCGGCGAGGTCGTCGGCGGCGACCTGTCGCATCCCGACAATCGCTTCGGCCTGAAGGTCGGGGACCGCGTCTGCGCGCTGGTGCAGGGCGGCGGCTACGCGCAGCTGTGCACCGCGCCGCTGGCGCAGTGCCTGCCGGTACCGCAGGGCTTGAGCGATATCGAGGCGGCGGCCTTGCCCGAGACCTTCTTCACGGTGTGGAGCAATGTGTTCGACCGCGGCTATCTCGGCCGCGGCCCGCGCGGCAAGGAAGAAACGCTGCTGATCCAGGGCGGCTCCAGCGGTATCGGTACCACCGCGATCCAGATCGCGAAGGCGCTGGGTCACAAGGTCTTCGTCACCGCCGGCAGCGACGAGAAGTGCCGCGCCTGCGAGGAGCTCGGCGCCGACCGGGCGATCAACTACAAGACGCAGGACTTCGCCGCCGAGGTCAAGTCGCTGACCGGCGGCCGCGGTGTCGACGTGATCCTCGACATGGTGGCCGGCCCATATCTGGCGCGCGAGCTGTCGTGCATCGCCGACGATGGCCGCATCGTGATCATCGCGCTGCTCGGCGGCGCCAAGGCGGAGATTCCGCTCGGCGACATCCTGCGCCGCCGTATCACCGTGACCGGCTCGACGCTGCGGCCGCGCCCCGCCTCGTTCAAGGGCGAGATCGCGCGGGCTCTGCACGAGCATGTGTGGCCGCTGCTGGCCAACGGCAGCATCAAGCCGGTGATCCACCAGGTCTTCCCGGCCGCGCAGGCCGCCGACGCCCATCGCCTGATGGAGTCGAGCGAGCACGTCGGCAAGATCGTGCTGACTTGGCAAGGCTGACGGCCAAAGCGGCCGGGCGATGGCTGGCCGCTTTCTGTCGCATGCGCGCCCGGCGGGGCAGAAGTTGAAATCGGGGTGGCAACGAGACAGTCCCGGCGAGTTGGCGGCGAATACTTCCTTGGCCATACCGGCATCGATCACTACCAAGGAGCTCGCCATGCAGACCAATCGAATCGCACCCCAGACCATTCGCCCGCAACTGTCGCCGTCGGAGGACCCCGGCGCGCTGACGCAGCAGGATATCGACGAGTTGACCGCGCTCGTCCAGCCCGAGCTGGAGCGGGCGGGAACGTGGCGGGGCTGGCTATGCTGTTGCCTGCGCTGCCTCTTTCCCTGTATTTGCTGCGTCGAGGCCTGTCATTCCTACCGCGTGTCGAAGAGGGTGATGGAGCGGATGGAGGCGCGGGCCGCGGCCCAGGCACCGGCACGCCTGGCCCCTTGAGCGCCGGCCGTTGCCCGGCGTCAGGCTGGCGGGACGTGCCGCGCCGCCGGGCTTCAGCGCGATCGCGCCTGGCGGTGTGACGCGACGGCGCAGGGTATCGCGCGGTCGTAGCGCCCGGGTACTCAGCGCGGTACAATTGCGGGTTTGATTTTGAGAGGCGCTTTCGTGAGACAAAAGCTCGTCATCGGCAACTGGAAGATGCATGGCAGCCTGGCTGCCAACGAGGCCCTGCTGAACGGTATCAAGGCCGGCGCCCCGTCGGGCGCGAGCCTCGCGGTGTGCGCGCCGTTCCCCTACCTGGCACAGTGCCAGGCGTTGCTGGCGGGCAGCCAGGTCGCCTGGGGCGCGCAGGACGTGTCGGCCGAGGCGCGCGGCGCCTTCACCGGCGAGGTGGCGGCATCGATGCTGGCCGAATTCGGCGTCAGCTACGTGCTGGTGGGCCATTCGGAGCGCCGCACCTACCATGGCGAGAGCGATGCCGCCGTGGCCGCCAAGGCGCTGCGGGCCCTCGAATTCGGCATCGTGCCGGTGATCTGCGTCGGCGAGACGCTGGCGCAGCGCGAAGCGGGCGAGACCGAAGCCGTGGTCGGCCGGCAACTGCAGGCCGTGCTGGAAGCGCTGTCGGTGGAGCAGCTGAGCCGCGTGGTGCTGGCCTACGAGCCGGTCTGGGCGATCGGCACCGGCAAGACCGCCAGCAAGGAGCAGGCCCAGGCCGTGCACGCCTTCCTGCGCAGCCAGGTCGCCGCGCGCGACGCCGGCGTGGCGCAGCGCATGGCGATCCTGTACGGTGGCAGCGTCAAGCCGGACAATGCGGCCGAGCTGTTCTCGATGGCCGATATCGATGGCGGGCTGATCGGCGGCGCCTCGCTCAAAACCGAAGATTTTCTCGCGATCGGCAACGCCTGATGCCGGCCGCACCGACCGTCTGAATCAGGCAAGCGAATCGAATCCATGGCAATTCTGAAAACTCTATTGATGGTCGCGCAGGTGCTGTCGGCACTGGGCGTGATCGGGCTGGTGCTGCTGCAGCACGGCAAGGGCGCCGACGTCGGCGCGGCGTTCGGCTCGGGCGCCTCGGGCAGCCTGTTCGGCGCCACCGGCTCGGCCAACTTCCTGTCGCGCACCACGGCGATCCTGGCCACGCTGTTCTTCGTCTGCACGCTGGCGCTGACGCTGCTGGGCAACTACCGTCCGTCCGCCTCGCTGGGCGTGAT
>NZ_AMPR02000446.1:0-18671 GCF_000307735.3 Cupriavidus sp. HPC(L)
GACGAGAAGGCAATCGCATCGGTCCAGCCCAGCCATTGGCTCAGCTGGCCGGACAGCGACGGCGCCGGTTCGGGGGCCTGGGCTTCGGTCAGGTGCGCAAGCAGCCGGATCAGCGTCTGTCCGCCGGGGCCTGCGCTCGGGGGCACTTGCAACATAGCGCCTGAGTGAAAAACCCCGCAGTTTACACTGCCGGGGCCCCGTTCCGGCCGCTGTGCGGGCGAGCGTGCCCCAGCCCTCGTCCCGCGCTCATCCAGGAGCCGGTTTGCGGTCCGCCTGGCGCAGCGCGGCGCGGAAATGATCGACAGCCAAATTGGCGTGCCCGTGCAGGCTCGCGACCACGATGGTGGCCATCGCACGAGACGGGTCCTGCAGGGGCACGAAGGCGAGCGACTCGCTGCGCAGGCGCGCCAGCGAGCGCGGCACGATGGCGGCCCCGACGCCAATCTCGACCAGCGTCAGCACCGTCGGTATCACGCTGTCCTGCACGAAGCGCGGCGACTTGCCCGCGTCGGCGAACATGGCCTGCAGCATGCCGCGGAAGTATGGCGACGCCTGTTGCGAATAGCCGATCAACGGCAACGTCGCCGCCTGGTCGACGCTGACGCGGCGGCGGCCGGCCCAACGATGGTCCCGCCGCAGCGCCAGCATCATCGGTTCGCGAAAGACCTCGAAGCGGTCGAACTCCGGATCCATCGACATCGGCCGCATCACCGCGACATCGATCGTCCGCGCGCGCAGCATCGCCTCCATCGTCACCGAATTCATCTCGCGCAGGTCGAGCGTGACTTCCGGATGCGCGACGCGGTAGCGGTACAACGCGTCCGCCACGGGCGAGTACGCGGCGGTCGGCGCGATGCCCACCACCAGCGAGCCGCCCTCGCCTTCGGCGGCCTGCCGCACCGCGCGCAGCATCACGCGTGTCTGTCCCGCGATGGTGCGGGCGTGCTGGTACATGACCTCGCCGGCCGGCGTCAGCCGCACCGATCGCGTGGTACGGACGAACAGCGGCGCGCCGACCATGGCCTCGAGCCGCTTGATCTGCTGGCTGAACGGCGGCTGGCTCATGAACAGGCGCGCGGCGGCACGGCCGAAGTGCAACTCCTCGGCCGCCGCGCAAAAGCACGCCAGCAATCGGTCGTCGAGAAACATTATGTCGGTACTGGTCATAATGTCGCATTGATTTTGAATTGGACGGTACACAGTAGTGTAACTAGCATGGGGGCATCTTTTGGTGCCCCATCGTGAATCGCTATCCCGTCCCCTCCGTTTCTTCCTTCCCCACCCTGGTCAGGGCCGACGATCTGACGAACTGGGTGCGCCGCGTGGCCGATCAGGATCGAGCCCTGCATGCGTGGGTTCGGCTTGCCGGCGAGGCCGCGCTTCGCGGCGCCGGTTCGCTGTCCGGCCCGCTGCAAGGGATGCCTTTCGGCGTCAAGGACGTGCTCGACGTTGCCGGCATGCCGACGCGGTGCGGCTCGCCCGCCAGTCCGGACGACCCTGCGCCGGCCGACGCCGATTGCGTGGCGCGGTTGCGCGCGGCAGGCGCCGTGCCGATCGGCAAGACCGTGACGGCGGAGTTCGCCCATGTGACACCTGGGCCCACGCGCAATCCCGCCAATGCGGACCACACCCCGGGCGGCTCGTCGAGCGGATCGGCGGCGGCAGTCGCGGCCGGCATGGTCCCTTTCGCGCTCGGTACGCAGACCGGAGGCTCGATGATCCGGCCGGCGGCGTTCTGCGGCGTGGTGGGTTTCAAACCGACTTATTCCGTGCTGTCGCGCCGCGGCATGCGCGTGATGTGCCCCTCGTTGGACGTGATCGGCTGGCATGCCGACACGGTGGACACCGCGGCGCGCGTTGGCGCCGTGCTGCTGCCAGGCGCCGATGTCGATCGCCGCGCCGCATTGCGCATCGGATTCCTGCCCGAGCCGCCCGGATATCGGCTCGAGCCGGCAGCCGCCAGCGTCCTCGACCACGCGCGTCGCGACCTGCTGGAACGAGGCCATGCAATGGCCACCGTTGCACCGCCGGCGTCCTCGGCGCGGCTGCTGGAGGCGCATGGCGTGCTGGTGGCCTATGAAATGGCGCGCAGCCTGGCGGCCATCGCGACCGCCGCCGATGCGCTGCTGAGCCCGGCGCTGCACGACACGATCCGCCGTGGCCTGTCGTTGTCCGATGCCGATCATGCGCAGGCGCGGCGCCTGCAGGAGTCCGCGCGCAACAGCTGGGAACACAGCTTCGGCGACATCGACCTGGTACTGACCAGCAGCGCACTGGGTCCGGCGCCGGCCGGCCTGTCGCATACCGGCAATTCCGGCTTCAACAAGGCTTGGTCGGTGCTGGGCTGGCCCTGCCTGCATTTGCCCGTAACGGTCGACGCCGCCGGACTGCCGATCGGCGTGCTGCTGGTGGCTCGGCCTGGCGCCGACCGGCAACTGCTGGCCTGGGCCGGCCGCCTGCATGCGGCAATCGACCGGCGCCGCGGCGTGTTGCCTGCGAGCCGGACCGCTTACTCTTTCCAACCTTGACGGAGACATCGACCATGAACCTCGCCATCCGCAAATTCGCCGGCCGTGCCGCGCTGCTGGCAGCTGCGGCGCTGACCGCTGCGGCGCCTGTCGCACGGGCCGCCTACCCGGAGCGCCCCATCGCCATCACCGTGCCGACCGCACCGGGCGGCACGGTCGATATCGTCGCCCGCATCATGGCGGAGCAGCTCGGCGGCACGCTGGGTCAGCCCGTCGTGGTCAACAACAAGGCCGGCGCCGGTGGCGTGGTGGGTACGCAAGCCGCCAGGCGGGAAGCGGCGGACGGCTACAACCTGCTGTTCACCGCCAACAGCAATCAGTTGATCGTGCCGTGGGTCTACAAGAAGCCCGGCTTCGATCCGATCAAGGACTTCGTGCCGATCGCGGCGGTCGGGATCGTGCCCAACGTGCTGTGCGTGCATCCGTCGTTTCCCGCCAAGGACCTGAAGGGCTTCCTGGCCGAAGTGAAGGCGAATCCCGACAAGTACCGCTATGCCTCCGCCGGCAGCGGCACGCTGAATCATCTGCTGGGCGAGATGATGAACGAGAAAGGCGGCCTCAAGATGCAGCACATCCCGTACAAGGGTGTCGCCCCGGCGATGACGGATGTGCTGGGCAACCAGGTGCCGATGCTGTTTGCGAGCCTGCCGTCCGCGGTGGAAGCGGTAAAGGCCGGCAAGCTGCGCGCCATCGGCGTCAGCAGCGCGACGCGCGCCCCGCTGCTGCCCGACGTGCCGGCAATCGCCGAACAGATTCCCGGGTTCAGCGGCGACCTGTGGGTTGCCTTCTACGCGCCGCGCGGAACGCCGCAGCCCGTGGTCGACCGGCTGCATGACGCGATCAAGACCGCGCTCGCATCGCCGGCGCTGCAGCAGCGCTTTCAGCAGTTGGGCGTGACCGTGCTGCGCGACGGCCCCGAGCAGCTCGCGGCGCGGCAGCAGAAGGAATTCGCGCAATGGAAGCAGATCGTCGAGCGGTCGGGCGCTGCGGTGGACTGAGCGCGGGGAGCGGGCGTCGGACGTGCAGGCGGGCTACGGCTGTGGCTGCGATTTGAGCTGTTCGTTGGCCAGCTCCAGCACGCGCAGCGCTTCGTCGAAGACACCGGTATCTGCCGGATCTGCGGGCCCTTGCGCTCGTACGCCGTCCCGGTCGGCCGCGACCCCGCGTATCAGCGAGTCGAGCAAGCCGGGCTGCTGCTGTTCCGCGCGCTGCAGCAGCATGTGCAGCAGGTAAACGCAGGCGTCGATGCGGTGCCCTTCGGCGTGTTGGGGAACTTGGGCGCTCATGTCATCCTCCCTGGTCGGTATCACCAGAATGTTGGCCTGGGGAAGGCACTGTCCGGCTCGCGGGCATTCTACCGTGGCCCAGCGGGCCGCCGGAGGCATGGCGGTGTGCGATGGAGGCGCCGTTTCTTCGTTCCTCGGCGCAAATCGGAAGCGCGCTGCGGCAGCGCTCGCGACAATCGCGCGGTTCGCGTCGCGAACATCAACTTGACCGCGGTGGCGGCGGATCAGCAAGCCAGCCGGCACGCCACGGTCTTCCGCCCAACGCCTACCCCCTTCTTCCATCATGTACACCACCTCCACGGGCGCTGCCGCGCCCCAGCAATCCATTTCCGAGCCATTACCGCTTCAGTCCGACGTCGATCTCGCCGCAGCAGGCGAACTGCCCCTACCGCCCCTACTGGCCCTTGGTGCCGACGACGCGCGGGTCGCGCTCGAATCGCGCGATGACAGTCCTGTACTGAGCACGGTATTCGAGGCGCTCGAGCACAGTGGGCAGCCGCATCCTGGCGCTCATCTCCGCGAACTGCTCGGCGCGCTGCTACAGAACCGCGGTGCCCGCCTGAGCAATTGCCTGGTGCGCGATGTCGAGCAGTCCGCCGGGCTGGCCAATCAGGGGCGCGGCGCCGCGCCGTGGGAAACGCCGAGGGCGTATCTGGCCAGGCTCCTCGCCGATGCAGGGAGTCCGCAGGCGGCCGCGGCGCTGACCGGCACGATGGCCGCGTGCTCGCAGCTGCAGGAGCAAGCCGCGCGCCTCGCGCTGCGTCCGGGCGCTTCCCCTTCGTCGATCTCCGCCATCGAATCCGGGCTGCCCGCCATGCCGGCGGATCTGCAGGCTGCATGGCTGGCCGAATGGCTGGCGTGGCCGCAGCCGCCCGCCGGTGTCCAGGACAAGGCAATGGCGCTGATCCACAGCGGTCAATTGAGCGATGCGGCGCGGACCAACCTGCTGGCCAAGGTTACCGTGCGCAATCTGATGAGTCCGCCGGCGTGTTCGCTGGCACCCCTGCATCCGCTTTGATCGCCGGCCGCTAGCGCCCTGGCGGCTGCGCCGGCACTGCCGCCCTCGCCTTCTGCCGCAGCTCCTCGGCGCCGCCGACCTGGCGGAACAGCGGTCCGCCGGGCGCGAAGCTGTCGGCAATCTTCAGCGGACCGATGACCACCGGCTCGAAGCCGGCGGCGCGCACCAGTTCCGAAGCGGTGTCGAGCGCGGCCCGATCGTCGCCGGCGATCGGGATCGCGATCCGTGGTTCCTGGTGGTGCCGGGTCGCGAAATCGCTGGCGCTGGTGAAATTGAAGGCGCGCACGATGCGCGCGCCGGACAGGTACTTCGCCGTAGTGAGGCCGATCCCGTTGGCCAGGGCGTCCTCGCCGGCGGCGCCATCGCGATGGCGATAGGCGTTGGTGGCGTCGAGCACCACCTTGCCGGCCATTCCGCGGCCATGCTCTTTCCCGATCTCAGGCAGCGCACCGTAGGGCACGGCGATGAACAGCACGTCGCCGAAAGCGACCGCCTCGGCCACGGTGCCGGCCCGGGCAAGCGGTCCAAGCCCGTCGACCAGCGGCTTCAGCTGTTCCGGATGCCGCGACGAGAACAGGACCGGATAGCCGGCCTTGACCCACAGCGCCCCGACCGTGCCGCCGATGCGGCCACTGCCGATCACGCCGATCTGCATCGGCTTGCTGCCCGAGGGCCTGGGCACCGACTGCTGTGGCGATGGCGATGGCGATGGCGATGGCGATGGCGATGGCGATGGCGATGGCGATGGCGATGGCGATTGGGCCGACGCCAGTCCGGGCCATGCGGCAGGCACCAGCATCGCGCCACCGGCGATGGCCAGCAGCCGTCGCCGGCGCGGATTGGGCCGCTGCCGCGGCGGCAATGGACGCGAAGGCAGCAACAGGCGCGAGGGCCGGCGCAATAACGGGCGATCCATGGCGATGTCCTCCGAACGGCGAACGGCAAGCGGCGGCAGGCGGCGCCGCGCGAACGCTGCGCTGGCCGCGGCCAATGTCGCCACTCTAGGCCAAAATACGGCCGCGCTCCATGTCGCACTACAATGGCCGCGGCGTGGAATGCCTGTCCCAGGCCACCGCATCCCGCCGCCTGATTTCGCACAGCGGCCCCTGCACCGCCGATCGTTTTCCCCGCATGGATCCCAGCCTCGACGTCAGCCTCGACCGATCGTCATCGGAACCCCTGAGCGCGCAGATCGCCAGCAATCTGCGTGTAGCAATCCACGAGGGGCGGCTGGCGCCCGGTGCGCGGCTGCCATCGTGGCGCGACCTCGCAGCCCGGCTTGGTGTGGGCCGCGGCACCGTGCGTAGCGCCTATGATCGGCTGCTCGACGAGCGGTTGATCGTCACGGCGGGAGCAGCCGGTACCCGCGTGGCCGCACAGCCGGAGCGACCCGAACCCGCCGCCGAGCCGATTCCGGCGTTCAACGCACCGCTGAGCGGCGTTCTCCACGACTTCTCCGCGCCGCCGCTGCCGTTCGAAATGGGCGTGCCGGCGCAGGACGCGTTTCCCGCCAAACTGTGGTCCCGGCTGCGGGCACGGGCGCTGCGCACCGGCGCGATGTCCCCGGTTACTTATCCCGATCCGCGTGGCGCGGCGATGCTGCGGGCGCAACTGGCCGGCTATCTGGCGATCGCGCGCGGCATCCATTGCGCGCCGGATCAGATCGTGCTGACGGCCGGCTATCGCGGCGGACTGGGCCTGACGCTGGCGGTACTGCAACTGGCCGGCCGCGCCGCATGGATGGAAGAGCCGGGCTATATGGTCACGCGGACCGGCCTGCAACTGGCGGGGCTGCGCCCGGTGCCGATACCGGTGGACGCGCACGGACTCGACGTCGAACGCGGCCTTGCGCTGGCCCCGGAGGCGGTGCTCGCCGTGGTCACGCCCGGGCAGCAGGCGCCGATGGGCGTGGCGATGTCGCCGGCACGGCGTCAGGCGCTGCTGCGCTGGGCCGCCCGCACGCGGGCGTGGATCGTCGAGGACGACTATCTGAGCGAACTGCAGCTACAGGGCCGCGCCGCACCGGCGTTGGCGGCCGCCGATCGGCACGGCCGTGTGATCCATATCGGCACGTTCAGCAAGACGATGAGCCCTGCGTTGGGACTGGGCTTCGTGGTGGCGCCACTGCCGCTGGCCGAACGCTTCGCCGAGGTGGCCGGCTGCCTGGCTCCCGCGCCGAACCTGGCGACACAACTCGCGTTTGCCGAGTTCATGGCCCAGGGCCACTATCTGCGCCATCTGCGGCATATGAAGGCACTGTATGCGCAGCGGCGCGACGCGCTGCGCGCGCGCCTGGGGCCGCAGGCGGACGTCGATGCGATGGCCGGGCTGGCGGTTCACCTTCGGCTGCCACGCGGCAGCGACGATCGCGCGATCGCGGCCGAAGCGGTGCGCCGCGGCATCGCACCCTCCGCGGTATCGCGCTGGTATGCCGATCCGCAGCAGGACCCGCGGCAGCGTGGCTTGCTGCTCGGCGTCACCAATCTGAACGACGCGCGGCTGGGACCGGCTTGCGACACGTTGATGGCATTGCTGGCGCAGATGCGCTGACCCTTGCCGGGGCGCTATCGTGTGCCGAGCCGCGATGGAGCCTGCATTCGATGGTGCCTGCATTTGCTCGGATCTTGGTACTGTTCCGGCCCACCCCGCCACCCCTACCATCCCCACGTATCGATCCAGGCGGATCTCCGCCGTTTTCAATCGTGGGGTGTCATGAGCAAGCAAGTCGTTATCGTCGGGGCCGGTTTTGCCGGCATGTATGCGGCGCTGGCCGCCGCCAGACTGCGCGATCGCCACGGCGTGGCGCCGGACGCGATCGAGATCGTCGTGGTGGCACCCGAAGCAGCCATCACGCTGCGGCCGCGTCTCTATGAACGCGCGCCGGCCACCATGGCGGCGCCGCTCGATGCGCTGTTCGACACCGTCGGCGTACGCTTCGTCGCGGGCTGGGTCGAAGCCGTCGACGCCGCGGCCGGCCGCATCGTGCTGCGCGACGGCGAGGGCCGGCACAGCGAGATCGGCTACGACCGGATGGTGCTTGCCGCGGGCAGCCGTTTGGCGATGCCGGCGCTGCCGGGCCTGGACCGCTTCGCGTTCAGCGTCGATCAGCGCGAAGACGCGATCGCGCTCGATCGGCATCTGCATGCGCTGGCCGAGCGGCCGTGGTCGGTCGCGCGCAATACGGTCGTGGTGGCCGGCGGCGGTTTCACCGGCATCGAGACCGCCGCCGAAATGCCGGCGCGCCTGCGCGTCGCGCTCGGCGAAGACCGCGACGTGCAGGCGATCGTGGTCGAGCAGGCGGACGCGATCGGCCCCGATCTGGGGCCGGGGCCGCGGCCTGTCATCGAACAGGCACTGGACTCACTCGGTGTGCAACGGCGCCTGGGCGTCGCGGTGACGGCGGTCGATGCGCAGGGCATCACGCTCAGCGATGGCAAGCGCATCGATGCCGCCACCGTCATCTGGACCGGCGGTGTCCGCGCAACGCCCTTGACGCAGCAGATCCCGGGCGAACGCGATCGCGCCGGACGGCTGCTGGTCGACGGCGATCTGCGGGTGCCTGGCGCGCCAAGCGTGTTCGCGGCCGGCGATGCGGCCAGCGCGCAGACCGACGAGGCGGGCCACCGCACGCTGATGTCCTGCCAGCATGCGATGCCGCTGGGGCGCGTCGCCGGCAACAACGCGATGGCCGATCTGCTCGGCGTGCCGGCGACGCCGTATGCGCAGCCGCGCTATGTCACGTGCCTGGACCTCGGCCCGTGGGGCGCGGTGCTGACCGAGGGCTGGCAGCGCGAGGTCCGGCTGGCCGGTGCGGCAGCGAAGGCGCTGAAGCGGCAGATCAACCAGCAGTGGATCTATCCGCCGCTGGCGCATCGCGGCACGGCCTTTGCCGTGGCCGAGCCCGGATATCACCCGACGGCCGCTTGATGACCAGTGCGGCTTCGTCGTGGCGGCCGGTGGATCATCGGATTGGCCGCTCCGCCAGGTTCAGCAGGCATCCCGCGACGCAGCCCATCAGCACATTGCCCAGCCCGAACACCGCGGCGGCGGCGGCCCAGTCATGGGTGGCGGCGAAGGTGGCACCGCTCGCCCCTGCTACCAGGCTGAACGCGACACCGGCAACCGCCCCGGCTGCCACCTTCGGGTAATCGGACCAGAAGCGGCTACAGAGGCCTTGCTGGCGGGCATCGGCGTCGACCCGAATGCGGGATTCTTGCAGCAGCCCGTAACCATCCTCCCAGGTGCGATTGACATCGAGCGCCGCCATGTCGATTGCGAGATGGGTCGGAAGCAACGGGGTACGGTTTGTTTGCATGATCGGACTCCTGTCATCTGGTGATTCGGAAATGGTGGGAGGCGCGGGGCGCCGATCGCCGACCGACTACACGGAACGGCGATGCGCGGATCGTAGGTGTCTCAGTGATACCGGCGAAGTGGTCCGTCCTGCATGCCGCCCAATTACGTACAAGGCAAACGCAAAAGCACAAGTACGCGGTTCCTTCGCGCCGGCGTTGGGCAGCCGAACGGTTAGCGTCCGCAACGCGTCGGGCCGCAGCGAACTCGCGTCGCCGTGCGGGCCACCGCCGTCTACGATGAACTGGCAGGCCAAACAAGCGGCGAGCGCCCTGCTCCGCAGCCTGCCAGGAGACTCACCATGACCACACCGAACACCGACAAGCTGTTCACGGGCCCGATTCCCGAGCTGTACGAGCAATACCTGGTGCCGATGATCTTTCAGCCCTATGCCGACGACATCGCTGGCCGTGTCGGCGCTCGGCGCCCTGCCCGCGTGCTCGAGATCGCCGCCGGCACCGGGGCTGTCACGCGCGCGATGGCGAAGGTGCTGCCCGACGAAGCGCAGCTCGTCGTCACCGACCTGAATGCGCCGATGCTGGCGCGTGCGGAGGCGATCGGCCTCAGCGGCCGCGTGGCCGAATGGCGCCAGGCCGATGCGATGCAATTGCCGTTCGACGACGGCAGCTTCGATCTGGTGGTGTGCCAGTTCGGCGTGATGTTCTTCCCGGACAAGGCAAGGGCCTTCGCCGAGGCGCGCCGGGTACTGCAGCCCGGCGGCACCTTGCTGTTCAACGTCTGGGATCGCATCGAGGAGAACGAGTTTGCTCACGCGGTGTCGCGCGCGCTGGCCGAATGCTTTCCGGACTCCCCGCCCGACTTCATGGCCCGCACCCCGCATGGTTACCACCAGCGGGACAGGATCGAAGGCGACCTGCGCGCCGGCGGTTTCGCCACGGCGCCCGATTTCGACACGGTAGCCAGGCGCAGCCATGCGGATTCGGCGCGCGTGCCGGCGGTCGGCTTCTGCCAGGCCACGCCGATGCGCGCCGAGCTCGAGGCGCGCGGCGGCGATGCGATGCAGCGCGCCACCGACTATTGCGAGGCCGCGCTGCGCAGCCAGTTCGGCGAGGGACCGATCGAGGGCCGGATATCGGCGCATGTGGTTGCGGTGACCGCCTGACGATGTGCGTGGCATGACGGAGCGGCGCGATCGCTGGTGTATGCTTGCCACGGCGCCTGTCGTGCCGCGCTCGCGCATCACCCTGCTCCATCACCTGCTCCGTTACCCACACCGCATGAAAGACCCGAGGCCGAGCGCATCCGTCCCGCCCCGACGCATCACCATCCACGACGTGGCCCGGGAGGCCGGCGTCTCGCTGACGACGGTATCGCATGCGCTGAACGATCGCGGCGTCGTCGATCCGGCCACGCGGGCGCGGGTCAAGCAGATTGCTCAGCAGCTCGGTTATCGGCCCAGTGTCCGTGCGCAGCGGCTGCGTTCGGGACGCGCCAACAGCATCGCGCTGGTGTCGTCGATGCCGTTCGCCGTGGCGGGCGGCACCTCGCGGCTGGGCTTCATGATGGAAGTGGCGGCAATCGCCGCCGAAGCGGCGCTGGGCCGCGGCATCGGCGTGGTGCTGGTGCCGCCGCTGGAGGGTGCGGGCGGCCTGCTGGACAGCCTGGACATCGATGGCGCCATCGTGATCGAGCCGGTCGCCAACGACGCGCATATCGCGCTGCTGCGCCAGCGCGGCGTCAGCATCGTGTCGATCGGCCGGGAGCCCGGCACCGACGATCCGGTGCCCTTCGTCGATCTGCAATCGGAATACACCGCGCGGCTGCTGCTCGAGCATCTGCACGCGCAGGGCCGGCGCCGCATCGGCCTGCTGATCGGCGCCACGCCGCGCCAATCCTATGTCGAGACCGAGCGCGCCTATCGCGCCTTCGTCGCCGAGGCCGGCCTGCCCTGCCATATTGTCACCGCACAGGAGAGCGAAGGCGAAGCGGGCGGCGCGGCCGCTTGCGCGGCGCTGCTGCGCGAGCAGCCGGACATCGATGCGCTGTGCGCGCCGGTCGATGCGTTCGCGGTCGGCGCGATCGCGCATGCGCAAGCGCTCGGCAGGCGCGTGCCCCAGGACCTGATGGTGGTGACCCGCTACGACGGCATTCGCGCGCGCAGCCATCAGCCGCCGATCACGGCGGTCAATCTGCATCTGGAACGGGTCGCGTCGCAGGCCGTCGAACTGCTGTTCGAACATGTCTCAGGCCGGCACGAACGCGCGTCCGTCGCGGCGCCGCTGCCCGAGCTGGTGCCGCGCGAGTCGTCGGCTGCGTCGGCGACATCCAGTCCCCCCGCGACGTCGGCGACATCGGCGGCCTAGGCGGCGTCAGCCGCGCACCAGCACCACCAGTCCCGAAACCAGCGCGAACACCAGCACGCCGATACGCAGCATGCGCTGGTTGATGCGCCGGTGCACCAGATGGCTGGCCAGCATGCCGGCGCCGAGCACAGGCAGCATGCCGAGCGCGTAGTGCCACTGCGGCGCGCCGAGGCGCTCGCTTACCGCCAGTACGATCAGCGAGATGACCTCGCCCACCAGGAAGCACAGCGCAACGGTGGCGCGCAGCGTGGCCACCGGCGCGTGCTGGTAGGCCAGCGCGAGCGGCGGCCCGCCGACGCCGGTGGCGGTCTCTGTCACGCCGGTGATCAGGCCGGTCGAGGCGAACGTCATCCTGCCCGGCGTGAAAGCCGGTGCGATCAGCGACACCAGCGCGGCCAGGATGGTGCTGCCGCCGACCAGCGCATTGAGCCAGGCCATCGGCACCGCCACCAGCACCCACAGGCCACCGAAGGTACCGGCGAGCCGCCCGGCGCTGATCCAGCCGGCGCCGCGCAGGTCGATCGCATGCCGCTCGCGCCAGGCCACATAGGCGTTCAGCGGCAGCATCGCGATCAGCAGCGAACCGGGCAACATCGCGGGCGCGGCCAGCGCCAGCACCGGCACCACGATCAGCGCAAAGCCCATGCCGGTGGTGCCCTGGATCAGCGCGCCGGCGAACACGGCCAGCCAGACGCTCAGCATCGTCGTATCGAGCATCATGCCTGCGCCCCGCCCTTTGCGGTCCGCAGCGAAGCCGCGCAGGCGGCGCGATGGACGTCCGCCGGATCGTGCAGCTTGGTGATCGGCGCGTTGGCGATGGTCTGCTCGGCCATCTGGCGGATCTCCGCCATCAGCGCACGCGCGTCCCAGTCCAGCGGCCAGCCGTCCCACAGGCGCAGCCGCCCGTCGACGAAGACGCCGCGGATCTGGTCGCGATTGGCCAGCCGCACCAGTTCCCAGCTCAGGTCCCACGACGGCGTCAGCTCCGGCACATCGCAGTCGACCAGCAGGAAGTCCGCCTGCTTGCCGGCCGCGATCTCGCCGGTGACCTTGCCCAGGCCCGCCGCATCGGCGCCATCGTGCGTCGCCATGTCGAGCCAGCGCCAGCCCGCGCCGCAGGACGAATCGCCGACGCCGATGCCGAAGGCAAAGCGCTGCGCGGCCTCCGCATAGTCGAGCAGTCGGAAGCCGTCGCTGCGGGTGCCGTCGGTGCCCAGGCCCAGGCGTACGCCGAAGGTCGCCATGGTTTCCGCAGGGGCCACCGCATTGCCCTTCCAGGCGCTGGCGACGGGGTTGTAGGCGACCGCCGCGCCCCGCTCGGCCAGCAGGCGGATTTCGTGCGGGGTCACCAGCGTCGCGTGCGCCAGCAGCGCGGCGGGGCCCAGTGCGCCGACCGCTTCCAGATGTTCGATCGGCCGCTGGCGGCGCGCATTGAGCGAGCGCTCCACGGCGACCAGGTGTTCGTTGGCGTGCGTCTGGAAGACGCGGCCCGCTTCCTCGCACAGCCGATAGACGTCATGCAGCATCGCATCGCTGGCCACCTCGGGAATCGAGATCGCCAGCGACGGCACCACCAGCGGGTGATCGTCGTACATCGCCAGATGGCGCTCGGCCCGGCGCAGGATCGGCGCGGCGTCAAGAGTCTGCCCGCCGGGGCGATCGTTGCAGATCAGGCCCAGCACGCAGCGCAAGCCGGCCTCGCCGACGGCCTGCGCGATCGCCTCCAGCCCGGCATCGGCACGGGTACCGGCATCGCACACCGTGGTGAAGCCGCCGCGCAGCGCCTCGAGTGCGGCGAGCTTCGACGACAGGTACAGATGCGTCTCGGTCAGGCTGCCCTCCAGCGGTACCCACACGCGCCGGAAGATCTCCGACGGCTCGCCGAACACCAGTGACTTGCCGAACGATTGCGTCAGATGATGATGGGTGTCGATCATCCCGGGCATCAGCAGCATGCGCGGCAGCGCCAGCGTCGGCAGATGCGGGAACTGCGCGGCGATCTGCGCGGCCGGGCCGACCGCGGCGAAGCGGCCATGCTGCACCACGATCGCGTGGTCACGCACGATGCCGTCGCGCAGCAGGGTCCATTCGGGGAGCAGGATCTGCGGGCGGTCGAAAGACGCGGGACGCAGTGCGGCGTGCTCGGGATTGGAATTGGGATCGGGCAAAGCGGAAGGAAAAAGCGACATACGTTCTACGGGTTGCGGCGCATGCATGCAGCGGCATGCGCCTGGGTGAATCGCTCCCTCTCCCGCTTGCGGGAGAGGGCCGGGGAGAGGGAAGCCGGCGGTGGTTCAAACCGCCGCGTCAGCCATGACGAACGCCCTTTCCCTCTCCCCCGCCGCTCTCCCGCAAGCGGGAGAGGGGAGAAAACCGACGCGACGATCAAACGCGAACTCAATACGCGACCGGCACCTTGTCCATGCCGCGAGGTTGGGTGCATTGCTCCCCCTCCCGCTTGCGGGAGAGGAGAGAAAAACTGGTGAGCCCTTCTGTCCCGCAAGCGGCAGAGCGGATAAAACCGACGCGACGATCAAGCGCGAACTCAATGCGCGACCGGCACCTTGCCCACACCGCGCCGCAGCCCGGTATGGAAGAACAGGAAGTTCATCAGCGCCGCGGTAATCGCGCCCATCGCCACGCCGTTGCCGACCAGGATGCGGATGTTGGCCGGCACGCTGGCATAGATGCCCGGCACCAGGATCGGCAGCAGCCCGACCGCGAGCGCCACCGCGACGATGTACATGTTCGCGTGGTCGCGCAGGTCCACCTTGCGCAGCATGTCGATGCCCATGGTGCCGACGATGCAGAACACGATCAGCCCGGTGCCGCCGACCACGGCCTCGGGAATCGCGGCGATCAGCGACGACACCGGCGCCAGCAGGCCGAACACCACCAGGATGCCGCCCGAGACCGCGGTGACGAAGCGCGAGCGCACGCCAGTCGCCCGCACGATGCCGATGTTCTCGCCGCTGGTGATGATCAGCGAGGTCCCGAACAGCCCGCCCAGCAGCGAGGTCAAGGCGTCGCCGCGAATCGTGCGGGGCACGTCGCGCTGCTCGTCGATCGGCTTGCCGACCGCATCGCCGATCGCAATGGTCTGGCCGGTGGCCTCGACCATCGACACGATCGAGAACACCATCAGCGGAATCGCCGCGATCAGGTCGAATTTCGGCATGCCGAATGGCAAGGCCGACGGCAGCGCCAGCACGGGCCACAGCGACAGGTGCTCGCCATGGAAGGCGCCGATTCCCACCGCCACCAGCGCCCCGCCGAGCAGCCCCAGCAGGATCGCCAGCTGCCCCAGCATGCCGGTCAGCACGCGCGAGAACAGCACGGTGAAGGCGATCGTCGCGAATGCCAGCAGCAGGTTGACCGGCGCGCCGAAGCCGGGCGTGCCCGGCTGGCCGGCGATCAGCTTGCCCGATACCTGCGCCAGGTTGATCGCCACCAGCAGCAGCATGGTGCCGACCACCGCCGCCGGGAAATAGCGCAGGCAACGGCGAAACACCGGCAGCACGAGGAAATAGAACACGCCGGTCAGGATCACCGCGCCGGCGGCGGTCTGCACATCGGTCTGCTGCGCGATCAGGATGAACAGCACGATCGGCGCCCCGCCCGGCAGCATGATGAAGGGCAGCCGCGCGCCGATGCCCTTGGGGCCGAACGACTGCAGCAAGGTGCCGAGGCCGCAGATCACGAAGGTCGCGCTGAGCAGCTGCATCGCCAGCGCGGGCGGGAAATTGAGCGCCTTGCTCATCAGGAATACCGAGGCGATCGGCGAGGCGGCCATCACCAGCACATGCTGCATGCCGAAGGCGAACAGCCGCCGCCATGGCAATACCTCGTCGACAGCCGCGATTGCGGGTTGGGACATGGGGGTCTCCTCCTTGGATGACAGCGGCGTCTATTGGTGAATGCGTCGGTGGCGCGATCGGTGGCCGCGCCCGTGCGTCTGGGCGTCTATGCGCCCGTCTGTGCGTATTTCGCCGCTGAATGTTAGAAAACTGCTGAACCAAAACGTTTTGGTTAGTCTATGCGAAGGCCGGCAGCCATGCAAGCGGCCGGCCGAAACCAGCGGTATCGGCTGTGTTGCCCGCTGCTGCGGGCCACCAAGGCCCGGCGCAAGCGTGAGCTGGATGGGTGCGAAGGAAACGCGTGAAGGAATCAGGCCGGCAAGGATCCAGCCGCGGTTGCGTTCAGCCCCAGCGTGGACTTGAGCATCTCGTAGACCTGCCGCGTGGCCGGATTGATCACGTCGGGACGCATCCACAGGTAATACGCGACATCGGGCAGGCGCGGCATGCCGTCGTTCTCACCCAGCACGCGCATGTCCGGTCCGAGCAGCTCGATGCTGCGCGCGGTCACGCCCAGTCCGGCGCGGATCGCGGCCTTGATGCCGATCAGGTTCGGCGCCAGATAGCCCGGCCGCCACGGCACCTGCGCCAATTCCAGCGCCTCCAGCGCGAGGCGGCGGAACAGGCTCGGTTCGTCGGCCAGGATCAGCGGCACCGGTCGCGAGATGTCATGGACGTAGTCGGCCGCGCAGATCCACACCGTCGGCGAAGTCCGCAGCACCACGCCCTCCAGCGTCGGATCGCTGCGCGTCGACAGCGTCAGGTCGATCTCGCCCCGGCGCAGCGACTCCATCAGGAAGGGGCTTCGCCCGACGTGGATTTCCAGCTGCAGCTTCGGCGAGCTGCGCGCGATATGCGCGAGCAGCGGCGGCAGCATTGTGTCGGCGATATCGTGCGGCGCGCCGATGCGCAGCGCCCCTTCCAGATTGCCTTCGCGCAGCGCGCGCAGCGCCTCGTCATGGATCGCCAGCATGTGCTTCGCGTATTCGAGCAGCTTCTGGCCATGCGGCGACAGCCGCTTGCTGCGGCCCTGCTTGTCGAACAGCGGCAGCCCGACCTGCTCCTCCAGCCGCTGCATCTGCTGGGTTACCGCGGACTGGGTCTTGTGGGTCGCGTCGGCGGCGGCCGCAAAGGTGGTGTGCTCGGCGATGGCGACCAGCGTCCGCAGCAGTTCGAGATCGAGATGGCGCATGGGAATAGAAAGGTGTGGTCGGCAATGTGCCGACGACCATCGCGTCATTCCCGCGAAGGCGGGAATCCAGCGTCTTTCAAAGCCACTGGGTCCCGCCTTCGCGGGGACGACGGCCAAGTATATATAAGACTTACTTATATGTTTGCGCAATATTCTAAGTTGTTCGCCCCCATCGCGTTCAGTACAGTGTGGCTCCAGACCCGTATCCATCCGCATCTATCCGCATAATTCAGGAGTTTTCGATGAGCCTCGCTCCCGCCCGCGCCGAAGCCCGCACCGCAGCCGTCCAGGGCGCCATTCAAAGCATTAAGGATATTGTTGAAAACAAGGCGCTGACGCGCGAGGCGCTGGACCGGGTGCTGGCCGTGGTCAAGGACCTGGCGGCCCATCGCGAATGGTGGAGCGAAGCCGATTTCGCGCCGCCCGAGGCCGGCGAGCGCCAGGCCCGCTATCTGATCAGCGAAGACCCTGACCAGCGCTATGCGCTCTATCTGAACGTGATGCGCCCGGGCAAGCGGATTCCGCCGCATAACCACACCACCTGGGCCTGCATCGCCGCAGTCGAGGGCGAAGAGCAGAACTACGTCTATCGCCGACTCGACGACGGTTCGCAGCCTGGCATCGGCCATCTCGAGCAGAGCGATACCGTGCGCGTCGGCCCCGGCGAAGGCATCGCGCTGATGCCCGACGACATTCACTCGGTCGAGATCCAGGGCGACCAGGTCATCCGCCATCTGCACATGTATGGCCGCGCGCTGGAAACGCTGAAAGAACGCATCGCGTTCGACCTCGAGACCGGCCGCTACCAGGTGATGTCGGTCGGCGTGCAGACGCGCCGCTGATTTCCGCGCGGCCCGTCGATCCGCGCCAGCGCATCGCGCGACGACCGCCACCGCCGACCGATTCCCCTCCCCTTGCCACCTATGGCTGTCCTCGGCCAGGGGAGCGTTTTGCCTGAATTCCGCCGGCCACCAGTGTCGCAACCGCTGGCCCATGAACCTGCAATGCCCCGCAATGACCCCGCAATGACCCAATACGTAGACGCCCCGACCCTAAAGTCCTGGCTGCATGACGGCGCCGAGATCGCGCTGCTCGATGTGCGCGAACACGGCCAGTACGGCGAATCGCACCTGTTCCTCGCGGTGCCGCTGCCGTACAGCCGCCTCGAGCTCGAGATCGGCCGCCTGGTGCCGCGCCGCGATGTCCGCGTGGTGGTCTACGACCATGACGAGAGCGTCGCCCTGCCGGCCGCCGCCGCGCTGCTCGCCGCGGGCTACACCGACGTGCACGTGCTGCGCGGCGGCACCGCGGCCTGGGCCGCGGCAGGCTATGCGCTGTTCGCCGGCGTCAACGTGCCATCGAAGACGTTCGGCGAACTGGTCGAGCACAAGCTGCATACGCCGCGCATCGGCGCCGAACAGCTGCATGCGATGCAGGCGCGCGGCGACAAGCTGGTCGTGCTCGACGGCCGGCCGCTGTCCGAATACCGCAAGATGAATATTCCCGGCGCGATCTGCTGCCCCAACGGCGAGCTGGCCTACCGGCTGCGCGACCTGGTGCCGGACGACGACACGCCGATCGTGATCAATTGCGCGGGACGCACGCGCAGCATCATCGGCGCGCAGACGCTGATCAATCTGGGCGTGCCCAATCCGGTCTACGCGCTGGAGAACGGCACGCAGGGCTGGTATCTGGCCGACTACCAGCTCGAGCACGGCAACGATCGCCACTATCCCGAGAAGACCGCCAGTGACGTGGAACCGATGCGCGCCGCGGCGGCACGGCTCGCCGAACGTCACGGCGCCGAGACGGTCGGCGCCGCGACGGTACAGGGCTGGGCCCGCGACACCGCCCGCACGCTGTTCCTGTGCGACGTCCGCACCCCGGAAGAATTCGCGCGCGGCACGCTGCCCGGCGCGCAGCATACGCCGGGCGGCCAGTTGATCCAGGCCACCGATCAGTACGTCGGCGTGCGCGGCGCCCGGCTGGTGCTGTTCGACGACGACGGCGTGCGCGCGCCGGTGGTCGCGAGCTGGCTGCGGCAGCTGGGCCACGACGCCCATGTGCTGGCGGACGGCTTGCGCAGCGGCCTGGCGCTGCCGCCCGCTCCCGC
>NZ_AMPR02000445.1:0-18761 GCF_000307735.3 Cupriavidus sp. HPC(L)
TGCAAGGACTGGGTATCCAAGGGAGTCCTCCATGGTTGGCCAGCCGTGCGGGCGCCGGCCCGGGTAGGCCCGGACGGTGCGAGGAACGCGGCTGGATTGGGAGAACGCATGGTAGGAAGGTCCTTGCGGGCTTGGCAAACGGTGGTGAATTTGCGCGTTAGGGGCGTGTTGTCGTCAGATTCGTGGCATTTGGGCGATGAAACCGCGATCGCGCACCGGCGCGCGCGCATCTGCGCACATCGTCGCCGGCGGCATCGGGGACAGGACGGACCGCGACGACATCAGGCCGGCCGCCACGACGGGCTGCGCTTCTCGAGGAAGGAGCGCACGCCCTCGCGGCCCTCGTCCGAGGCGCGGATCGCCGCGATGCGCTCGGCGGTATCGGCCAGCAGGTCGTCGTCAATGGCCCGGCCGGCGATGTCCTGCACCAGCCGCTTGCTTTCGCGCACGGCGTTCGGGCTGTTGGCGACCAGCGCGGCGGTCAGCTCGGCCACCTTGGCGTCGAGCGCATCGGCCGGCACCGCCGCATGCACGAAGCCCAGCCGCAGCGCCTCGGCCGCATCGAAGCGTTCGGCGGTGATGAAGTAGCGGCGCGCCGCCTGCTCGCCCATCGCGCGGATCACGTACGGGCTGATCGTCGCCGGCAGCAGTCCCAGGCGCGCCTCCGACAGGCAGAAGTGCGCGTGGTCGGCCGCGATCGCGATATCGCAGGCGGCCACCAGACCGACGCCGCCGGCATAGGTGTCGCCGTGGATGCGCGCGATCACCGGCTTCGGACAGGCCCAGATCGTATGGAGCATCTGCGCGAGCTGCAGCGCGTCGGCGCGGTTCTCGTCGTGCGAGTAGCCGGCCATCTTCTTCATCCAGTTCAGGTCGGCGCCTGCGCAGAACGCGGGCCCCTGCCCGGCCAGCACGATCGCGCGGACCTCCGGCGTATCGCCCAGCGCGCGGAAGGCGCCGCTCAGTTCGGCGATCACGGTCTCGTTGAAGGCGTTGCGCACATCGGGGCGGTTCAGCGTCACCGTGGCGACATGGCGCTCGACAGTCACGGTCAGCGTGGTGAATTCCATCGTGGTCTCCTTGCAGTTCTGGCTTGGATTGGTGTGTCCGGCTATCGGCGCGCATCCTTCGGTGTGGCGGGCCGGTTCAACGGCCGCGGCTCGAAGCCCGCCTCGCGCAGCGCCTGCTCGGCCAGCGGCTTCCAGCGCGCCAGCCCCCGCGCGAACAGCTGATGGCCGTCCTGGCCGAAGGCCGGCAGCGCGTGGTACTTGCCGACGCCGCCGGCGCCGCGGAAGGCCTCGAACCATTGCGCCGGATACGGTCCCATGTAGCGGTCGTTGGTCGTGTAGATCCAGTGCGTCGGCACGCGCGCGCTGCGGCCATACTCGGCGAACAGCGCGGCCTGCTGCTCGGGCGCGCACGGCTCGCGCGGATGCAGCCGCGGATCGCCGCCGCCACCGCCGGCGAAGTTCAGCACCAGCCGGACGCCCGGCGGGTTCTTCGCCGCCAGCGCGATCACCGCCGCGCCGCCGAACGACTGGCCGACCAGCACGACGCGCGACACGTCGATCTCCGGGCGCGAGCGTGCCATCTCGATGACCTGCAGCACCTGCTGCGCGGCCACCTCGAAGCCCGGCCGATAGTTCTTGCGCGTGCAGCTGCCGGTGTTCTCGATGTCGTCGCCGCCGCTGGCGCCATAGCCGATCCGCGTCGGCACCAGCACCTGGAACCCGAGCGAGGCGAAATACGCGGCCTGCTCGGCCAGCCGCACGCGCCCGAGCCGGGCGCGCGCATAGGGATCGGGCGCGCGGCCATGGTTGAGCACCAGCAGCGGATAGCGCGCATGGCCCGGCTCGCGGAACGCCGAGACGACGATACGCTGCGCGACCTGCCTGCCATGCGCATCGGTCACCGTGACCGGCACCGACCAGGTCTCCTCGAGCGGCGCGGCGCCGGCCGGCAATGCGAACCCCGCGATCCCGGCGCTCCAGACCAGCAGGCACAGCGCCAGCCGGGCAATCGGCACGACCCGCACGAACTGCACGACATCACGGGCACCGCGCGCGCGGCAATGACGCAGCATCGCTTACATCCGGAACACGCCGAACTTCATCTCGTCGATCGGGGCATTGAGGCTCGCCGACAGGCCCAGGCCCAGCACCGTGCGGGTCTGCGCGGGGTCGATCACGCCGTCGTCCCACAGCCGCGCGCTGGCGTAGTATGGATGGCCCTGGTGTTCGTACTGTTCGCGGATCGGCCGCTTGAAGGCCTCCTCCTCGTCGGCGCTCCAGCTGCCGCCGCGGCCCTCGATGCCGTCGCGCCGCACGGTGGCCAGCACGCTGGCGGCCTGCTCGCCGCCCATCACCGAGATCCGCGCGTTCGGCCACATCCACAGGAAGCGCGGCGAATACGCGCGGCCGCACATGCCGTAGTTGCCGGCGCCGAACGAGCCGCCGATGATCACGGTGAACTTCGGCACCTGGGCGGTCGCCACCGCGGTCACCATCTTGGCGCCGTTGCGCGCGATGCCCTCGTTCTCGTACTTGCGGCCCACCATGAAGCCGGTGATGTTCTGCAGGAACACCAGCGGGATCTTGCGCTGGCAGCACAGCTCGATGAAGTGCGCGCCCTTGAGCGCCGATTCCGAGAACAGGATGCCGTTGTTGGCGACGATGCCGACCGGATAGCCCCAGATCCGCGCGAAGCCGCACACCAGCGTGGTGCCGTAGCGCGCCTTGAACTCGTCGAAGTCGGAATCGTCGACGATGCGGGCGATCACCTCGCGCACGTCGTAGGGCTTGCGCGTATCGGTCGGGATCACGCCGTACAGCTCCTCGGCCGGATAGCGCGGCTCGACCGGCGCGTGCAGCCGGATCTGGTCCGGCTTGCGGCGGTTCAGGTGCTGCACGATATTGCGCGCCAGCCCCAGCGCATGGGCGTCGTTCTGCGCGAAGTAGTCGGCCACGCCAGACAGCCGCGTATGCACGTCGGCGCCGCCCAGGTCCTCGGCGCTGACTTCCTCGCCGGTGGCCGCCTTGACCAGCGGCGGGCCGCCCAGAAAGATCGTGCCCTGGTTGCGGACGATGATGGACTCGTCGCTCATCGCCGGCACATAGGCGCCGCCGGCGGTGCACGAGCCCATCACCACGGCGATCTGCGGGATGCCCATCTTCGACAGATTGGCCTGGTTGTAGAAGATGCGGCCGAAGTGATCGCGGTCGGGGAACACGTCGTCCTGGTTCGGCAGGTTGGCGCCACCCGAGTCGACCAGGTAGATGCACGGCAGGTGGTTCTGCTCGGCGATCTCCTGCGCGCGCAGATGCTTCTTGACCGTCATCGGATAGTAGGTGCCGCCCTTGACCGTCGCGTCGTTGCACACGATCACGCATTCCTGCCCGGCCACGCGGCCGATGCCGGTAATGATGCCGGCGCCGGGCGCGGCATTGTCGTACATGTCGTACGCCGCCAGCTGCGACAGCTCCAGGAACGGCGTGCCCGGATCGAGCAGCTGCTGCACGCGCTCGCGCGGCAGCATCTTGCCGCGCGACAGATGCTTGTTGCGCGCATCTTCGCCACCGCCCTGCGCGACCTGGGCGATCTTCGCCTTCAGGTCGGCGACCAGGGCCTGCATCGCCTCGGCATTGGCCTTGAAGGCCTCGGAACGGGCATTGAGTTTGGATTCGAGCGTGGGCATCGGGTCTGTCTCTTCCTGATCTTGTGATGCGTTGCGTTGGATGGTCGCTTTGGATGGTCGCTTTGGATGGCGATACGCGGTGCGGTAATTCAGCGCACGGCGGCGGCCGCGGCGCTCATCGCGCTTCCCCGCGGATGTCCCCATCGAGGTACAGCCAGCGCGGCGCTTCGCCGCTCGCGCGCGGCTCGCGCACGAAGCGGCTGCGTTCGTGCAGCCGCGACGCGCGACCGCCGACCTTGTAGCGGGCGACGAACTCGACCTCGGCGTGCGTGTCGTCCTGCTGCTGGTGCGCGACAATGGTCAGGCCCAGCCACTGGGTACGCGGGCCGCGCTGGTCCTGCGCCGCTTCCTGCGCCGCTTCCTGCGCCATGTCCTGCTCCAGCGTCGCCGGGCAGGTCGACGGATGCCAGCTCTGGCGCAGCCACCGCGCGTCATTCAGCACGTAGGCGCTGTAGCGCGAGCGCATCAGCTGCTCGGCGGTCTCGGGCAGCGCCTCGCCGCGATGGAAGCGCCCGCAGCAGCCGGCGTAGCTGGCCCCGCCGCACGGGCAGGCGCCTTCGCGCGAAGGCGCTGCCGCCCGCTTCATGCCACCAGCTCCGGCAGTTGCCGCATGTCGGTGAAGATGGTCTGGGCGCCGGCCTCGCGCAGCATCGCGGCATCGTTGCGCGCGGCATAGCCGAACACCGTCATGCCGGCCGCCACGCCGGCGGTGATGCCGGCCGGGCTGTCTTCGACCACCGCGCAGCGCGACGGCTCCACCCCGATCGTGCGCGCCGCCAGCAGATAGACGTCGGGCGCGGGCTTGCTGCGCTCGACCTCGGTGGCGGAGAACACGTGCTCGCGCGGCTGGCCGTCGGCATCGTGCTGGAACAGCTCCAGCAGGCCGGTGCGCTTCAGTTGCAGCTTGACCTTGACGCGGTCGGCGCCCGAGGCGACGCACAGCGGCATGCCGGTCGCCGCGATCGCGGCGATCGCGTCGCGCACATGGGGCACGGCCTCGACCTCGGCCTCCAGCACTTCGTTGCGCCGGGCCAGCCAGTGCGACAGCCAGTTCTCCGGCAGCGGCGCGCCGCGCATCCGCTCGATGGTGTCGAGCTCCTCGCGCACGGCGCGGCCGAGGAACAGCGCGGTCGAGTCCTCCAGCGAGATCGCGATGCCCAGTTCGTTCAGCATCTGGTTCAGCACGCGGTTGACGATCGGTTCGCTGTCGACCAGCACGCCGTCGCAATCGAAGATCACGCAGTCGAAGCGGCGGGAGGGGGAAGCACTGAGGGTCATGCGGGTTTCTTTTCCTTGAAATCGGGGGACGGCACGGCCCGCAACTCGGTGGGCGTGCCGCTCTTGAGCAGGGCCTCGATCTGGTCGAAGCGGTCGAAGCCCCAATAGGGTTCGCCATCGACGATGACGAAGGGCGAGCCGAACACGCCCTTGGCCATCGCCACCTCCATCTCGGCCTTCAGCTGGTCCTTGATCGGCTGGCTGCTGGCGCCGGCGTCCATCGCGGTGGCGTCGATCTCCAGCGCCGCGGCGATCTTCACCAGTTCGGCCGGCTCGGCGATGTTGATGTCGTCGACGAAGTAGGCGTGGTACACCGCCTTGGCGAAGCGCACCGCCACGTCGGCGGCATGATGGTTCTGCAGCCACAGCATCGCGCGCGCGGCCTGCGTGGTCGGCAGCGGGAAGTTCGACGGCCGGCGGTAGGCAATGCCGTGGTGGCGCGCGGTGCGTTCGAAATCGCGCCAGCTGTAGTCGCCCTTGAGCGGAATCTGCGGCAGCGGCGCCATGCCGGTGGTCTTGAACACCACGCCGAGCAGGATCGGATGCCACGCCACGCTGCGGCCGTACTGGCGCGCGAGGTCGTCGATGCGCGTGCTGGCGAAGTAGCCGTAGGGCGACGAGAAATCGAAATAGAAGTCGATCGGGGCAGCGGTCATGTCAGGTCCTCGGCAAGGGAAACGGCGAACGGAACGGCAGGAACGGCACGAAACAGCAGGGGCGGCAAATGCCTCGCGTGGGCGCGGCTCACGCCAGCGCCCGCGCGATCAGCATCTTCTGGATGTCGCTGGTGCCCTCGTAGATCTGGCAGACACGCACATCGCGGTAGATCCGCTCGACCGGGAAGTCGCTGACATAGCCATAGCCGCCAAACACCTGGATCGCATCCGAGCAGACCGCCTCGGCCATCTCGCTGGCATTGAGCTTGGCCATCGCGGCCTCCTTCAGGCAGGGCCGGCCGGCGTCCTTCAGAGAGGCGGCATGCCAGATCATCTGGCGCGCGACCTCGATGCGCGTGGCCATCTCGGCCAGGCGGAACTGCACCGCCTGATGCGCGAACAGCGGCTGGCCGAAGCTCTCACGTTCCTTTGAATAGGCCAGCGCCGCCTCGAACGCCGCGCGCGCCATGCCGACGCTCTGCGCGGCGATGCCGATGCGCCCGCCCTCGAGGCCGGACAGCGCCATCTTGTAGCCCGCGCCCTCCTCGCCCAGCAGATTGGCGGCCGGCACGCGGCAATCCTCGAACACGATCTGCGCGGTGTCCGACGAATGCTGGCCGAGCTTGTCTTCCAGCCGCGCGACGACATAGCCCGGCGTATCGGTCGGCACCAGGAAGGCGCTGATGCCGCGCTTGCCGGCGGCCTTGTCGGTGACCGCCATCACGATCGCCACGTCGGCGTGCTTGCCGCTGGTGATGAACTGCTTGACGCCGTTCAGCACGTAATGATCGCCGTCGCGCGTCGCGGTGGTGCGCAGCGCCGCGGCGTCCGAGCCGACATGGGGCTCGGTCAGGCAGAACGCGCCGAGCATCTCGCCCCGTGCCAGCGGCACCAGCCACTGCTGCTTCTGCGCCTCGTCGGCGAACGCCATCAGCATGCTGCAGACCGGGCAGTTGTTGACGCTGATCACCGTCGAGGTGCCGCCGTCGCCGGCCGCGATCTCTTCGAGGATCAGCGCCAGCGACAGGTAGTCGAGGCCCGCGCCGCCGTAGGCCTCGGGCACGGCGACGCCATAGGTGCCCATCGCCGCGAGCTCGCGGTGGACTTCCTTCGGGAACGTCTTGTCGCGATCCCACGCGGCGGCCTGCGGCGCGATGACCTCCTGGGCAAACTGCCGCACCGCGTCGCGGATCATTTCCTGTTCGGGACTGAGCAGCATCGGGACCTCACCAGGGCAGCACGCTGCCGTCGTAGTTGCGAAAACAGCCGTTGTCCTGCGCGGTGGCGCCGGCCAGCACGCGGCGCAGGCCGGACACGCTCTGCTGCGGCGTCAGGTCGGCGCCCGCGCCGCCCATGTCGGTACGGACCCAGCCCGGATGCAGCGCCAGGCAGACCGCATGGCGCGCGTCGAGCGACACCGACTTGAGCGCCGCGTTGACCGCCGCCTTGCTGACGCGATACAGCCAGCTGCGGTTGCTTTCCATCGCGCCGATGCTGCCCATGCGCGAGGACAGCACCGCCAGCACGCCGCCCTTGCCGCCGCGGCCGGTCTCGACGAAGGGCAGCACCAGCGGCAGCGCCATCATCGGCCCCAGCACATTGGCATGCATCACGTCGTCGAACTCCTCGGCCGAGACCGGCTGCGCGCCCTCGGTGCGCGGGCCGATCACGCCGGCGTTGTAGACCGCCACGTCGAGCGATTCGCCGTCGAGCGTCCAGCCCAGGCCCGCGACCTGATCGGCCTCGGCCAGGTCGACGCGGTGCGCCTCCGCGCCCAGCGATTTCAGTGCGGCCAGCCCCTCGTCGCTGCGGGCGGTGGCGATCACGCGCCAGCCGTCGGCGCGGTACTGGCGGACGAACTCCAGGCCGATGCCGCGCGAGGCGCCCAGTATCAGTGCGGTTGGCAAGCTAGCCTCCTGTCGGGTCGTTCAGGGATCGGCGTTGAAGGCGGCTCAGACCAGCTCGATGCCGACCGCCGTGGCCTCGCCGCCGCCGATGCACAGGCTGGCCACGCCGCGCTTGCCGCCGGTCTTGCGCAGCGCGCCGATCAGCGTGGTCATGATGCGCGCGCCGGAGGCGCCGATCGGATGGCCCAGCGCACAGGCGCCGCCGTGGATATTGACCTTGTCGCGCGGAATCTTCAGTTCGTGCATCGCCGCCATCGGCACCACGGCGAAGGCCTCGTTGATCTCGAACAGGTCGACGCTGTCGCTGTTCCAGTCGAGCTTGCGATACAGCTTGGCGATCGCCTCGACCGGCGCGGTGGTGAACCAGCCCGGCGCCTGCGCATGGCTGCTATGGCCGAGCATGCGCGCCAGCGGCTGCAGGCCCAGCGCCTTGGCGGTCGACTCGCGCATCATCACCAGCGCGGCGGCGCCGTCGTTGATCGACGACGACGAGGCGGCGGTGATGGTGCCGTCCTTGGCGAACGCGGGCTTGAGCGACGGGATCTTGTCGACCTTGATGCGGCGCGGACCTTCGTCGGTGTCGATCACCACGTCGCCGCCCTTGGCCGCCACCGTGACCGGCGCGATCTCCCAGCGGAAATCGCCGCGTTCGGTGGCCTGCTGCGCGCGCCGCACGCTCTCCATCGCGAACGCGTCCTGCGCCTCGCGCGTGAAGCCGTACTTGGCCGCGCAATCCTCGCCGAAGGTGCCCATCGCGCGGCCCTTCTCGTAGGCATCCTCCAGACCGTCGAGCATCATGTGGTCATAGATCATGCCGTGACCGATCCGGTAGCCGCCGCGGCCCTTCGGAATCAGGTACGGGGCGTTGGTCATGCTCTCCATGCCGCCGGCCACCGCGATCTCGTACGAGCCCGCCACCAGGCTGTCGTAGACCGTCATCGCGGCGCGCATGCCGGAGCCGCACATCTTGTTGACGGTGGTACAGGCGACCGACAGCGGCAGCCCCGCGCCCAGCGCGGCCTGGCGCGCCGGCGCCTGGCCCTGGCCGGCCGGCAGCACGCAGCCGAACACCACCTCCTGGACCTGCTCCGGCTGGATGCCGGCGCGCTCGATCGCCGCGCGGATCGCGACGGCCCCAAGCTGCGGCGCCGTGACGCTGGCGAACTCACCCTGGAATGCGGCCATCGGGGTGCGGGCCGCGGATACGATGACGATCGGGTCTTGCATGGTGGTCTCCTTGCTTGCTGTCCTGCGGTTTTGGTTACTCCCCTCTCCCGCTTGCGGGAGAGGGGTCGGGGGAGAGGGAAAGCGGTCGTTCTGCCGACGCCTTCAGCGCTTGCCAGCGCCCCTCCCTCTCCCCCAGCCCCTCCCCCGCAAGCGGGGGAGGGGAGCGTGTCATCGGCGCGCTTGACGCCTCGCCACTCAATCCTTCCTCACCGCACCGGAATATGCGGCGGGTCCCCGTACTGCCGGTAGGCCGCCTGCAGTTGCGTGCGCAGTTCCTCGTTGCTGCTGGCCGCCATGCCGAGATCGCGCAGCAGGCCGTCGGACACGCCGTAGATCCAGCCGTGCACCGTGACCTGCTGGCCGCGCGCCCAGGCGTCCTGGATCACCGTGGTCTGGCAGACGTTGTTGACCTGCTCGATCACGTTGAGCTCGCACAGGCGGCTGTGGGCGTCGTCCTCGCGCACGATGGTGCCGAGGTAGGCGTCGTGCTTGTCCGCCACGTCCCGCACATGGCGCAGCCAGTTGTCGACCAGGCCCACGCGCTCGCGCTTGAGCGCGACCTTGACGCCGCCGCAGCCGTAGTGGCCGACCACGGTGATATGGCGCACCTTCAGCACCTCGACCGCGAACTGGATCACCGACAGCGCGTTCAGGTCGCTGTGCGCAATGACGTTGGCGATATTGCGATGGACGAACACCTCGCCGGGGGCCAGGCCCAGGATCTGGTTGGCCGGCACGCGCGAGTCCGAGCAGCCGATCCACAGGTATTCGGGCGCCTGCTGGTTGGCCAGGCTGGTGAAGAAGTTTGGATCTTCCGCGTTGACGCGGTCGACCCATTCGCGGTTGTTGCGAAACAGCTGGGCGATGGCGTCAGTCATGCTGCCCTCCTTGCCGGCTCGTCGCCGGTTTCGGTTGGGCCATATCGATGGATGAAGCGTTCCGATGCATGGTAGGCGTAAAAGTCATGAACGTGTCCGGCCAGCAGCCGGTCCTTGTGTCCCTGCCACAGGGCAGGTTCGAAAAAGTCCGCATGGTGCCGCAGGAAGGCCGCGCGCACGCGCGGGTCTCCCAGCAGGAAGGTGCGGAAGGTTTCGGGAAAGATGTCGTGGCGGCCGACGCTGTACCAGACCTCGCCCGACATCTCCTCTTCCTCGTTGCGCGGGGCCGGTACGTGGCGGATATTGCAGTCGGTCAGGTATTCGATCTCGTCGTAGTCGTAGAACACCACGCGCCCATGGCGCGTGACGCCGAAATTCTTGTACAGCATGTCGCCCGGGAAGATATTGGCCGCCATCAGCTCCTTGATCGCATTGCCGTACTCGATGATGCCGTGCTCGACCTGCTCGTCGGTGCCTTCCTGCAGGTAGATGTTCAGCGGCGTCATGCGGCGCTCGATATAGAGATGGCGCACCACGATTTCCTCGGTGCCGTCCTTGGCGCGCTGGTATTCGATCATCGACGGCGCATGCTCGTGCAGCTCGCGCACCAGCGCATCGTCGAAGCGCGACAGCGGAAAGGCGACGTCCGAATATTCCAGCGTGTCCGCCATGCGGCCGACGCGGTCGTGCTGCTTGACCAGCTGGTACTTCGACTTGATCAGCTCGCGCGTGGTTTCCTTCGGCGCCGGATAGAAGTCCTTGATCACCTTGAACACATAGGGATAGGACGGCAGCGTGAACACCAGCATCACCAGCCCGCGGATGCCGGGGGCGATGATGAACTTGTCCGACGAATGCTGCAGGTGGTGCAGGAAGTCGCGGTAGAACAGGTTCTTGCCCTGCTTCTGCAAACCCAGCGACGTATAGATTTCCGCGCGCGGCTTGCGCGGCATGATGTCGCGCAGGAAGGTCACGTAGGCCGACGGGATTTCCATGTCGACCATGAAATACGAATGCGTGAACGAGAACAGGATCAGCAGCTGTTCCTTGCGCAGCAGCACCGTGTCCAGCGCGAGCTTGCCCGACGGCCCGTGCACGATCGGAATCGCCAGCGGGTAGGTACGGTCGCCGTTCAGCAGGCGGCCGATGATGAAGGCCGACTTGTTGCGGAAGAACAGCGACGACAGTACGTGGATCTGGAAATTGGGCGCGATGCGGAAGTCGCCCAGGTGCTCGGTGACCGCGCGCACCACATAGCCGATATCGCGCTTCAGGTCCTCGTACGGCCGCTCGAGCTGGAAGTTGTGCACGATCCGTTCGAAGCAGTCGGCCATGCCCTCGCGGCTGCCCGGATAGTAGGCGCGGAAGGTCGGCCTGGTCGGCGACTCCTCGTTCTCGATGTATTCGGTCGAGATCGCCGGACGCACGAAGATGAAATCGTTGTTGAAGTACGAGCGGTGCAGGATGCGGGTGAAGACCGAATTGAAGAAGGTCTCGGCGAGCTCCGGCTGATGGTGGTTGGTCAGCAGCCCGATGTAATGCAGCTTGATCTGCTGCCAGATCTCGTCCTCGATCCGCTCGGCGTCGTACTCGTCCTCGAGGATCACCGTGGTCTCGCGCACGCGTTCGTTGTAGAACGCGATGCGGTCGCGCTGCAGCTGCTGCAGCCCCGCCCAGTCGCCGGCCTCGAAACGGACCTTGGCCTCGATGCTGACCTCGCGAAACAGCCGGTAGTGCTTGTCGAACCCGTCCAGCATGGTGCGCGCCACATCGTAGGCGATCTGCGACGACAGCAGTTTCGGGAAGTGGGACATGGCTGGGGCGGACTACCTGGGCGGGTCAGAATCGGGACGCGGATCCGGCTGGACATCGGCGGGAAACCTGCATGCGGCGCTCGCCGCGGGCGAGACCGGATATCAGGGGTGATTGTAAGCGCTTCGCGCGTGGCATCGGTGGCGCCGCCCACCGTGGAGCGGCGCACCGTACACCCCGCTTTCCTTCTCTTTACCTCGTCATCGCCTCGTCATTACATCGTTTCCGCGAACAGCTCCCGGCCGATCAGCATGCGGCGGATCTCCGAGGTGCCGGCGCCGATCTCGTACAGCTTGGCGTCGCGCCACAGGCGGCCAACCGGATACTCGTTGATATAGCCGTTGCCGCCCAGGATCTGCACCGATTCGCCGGCCATCCACGTGGCCTTCTCGGCCGTATAGAGGATCACCGCGGCGCAGTCCTTGCGCACCTGGCGCACGTGCTCGCTGCCAAGCGCGTCCAGGTTCTTGCCGACGGTATACAGATAGCTGCGCGCGGCCTGCAGCGTGGTGTACATGTCGGCGACCTTGCCCTGGATCAGCTGGAATTCGCCGATGCTCTGGCCGAACTGCTTGCGGTCGTGGATGTACGGCGTCACCACGTCCATGCACGCCTGCATGATGCCGACCGGGCCGCCGGACAGCACCGCGCGTTCGTAGTCCAGGCCGCTCATCAGCACCCTGGCGCCGCCGTTCTCGGCGCCAAGGATGTTCTCGGCCGGCACCTCGACGTCCTGGAACACCAGCTCGCCGGTATGCGAGCCGCGCATGCCGAGCTTGTCCAGCTTCTGCGCCACCGAGAAGCCCTTCATGCCCTTCTCGACGATGAAGGCCGTCATGCCGCGCGCGCCGAGCTCCGGTTCGGTCTTGGCGTAGACCACCAGCACGTCGCAGTCCGGACCGTTGGTGATCCACATCTTGGTGCCGTTCAGCACGTAGTGGTCACCCTTGCGATCGGCGCGCAGCTTCATGCTGACCACGTCCGAGCCGGCATTGGGTTCGCTCATCGCCAGCGCCCCGATCCAGTCGCCGGACACCAGCTTGGGCAGGTATTTCGCCTTCTGCGCCGGCGTGCCGTTGCGATGGATCTGGTTGACGCACAGGTTCGAGTGCGCGCCGTAGGACAGGCCGACCGAGGCGGAGGCGCGGCTGATCTCCTCCATCGCGATCATGTGGGCCAGATAGCCCATATTGGCGCCGCCGTACTCCTCGGCGACGGTGATGCCCAGCACGCCGAGGTCGCCCATCTTCTTCCAGCAGTCCATCGGAAACTGGTCGGTGCGGTCGATCTCGGCCGCGCGCGGTGCCAGCTCGGCCTGGGCCCAGGACTGCACGGACTCGCGCAGCATCTCGATGTCTTCACCCAGGTCGAACTTCAGGCCTGGCAGGGTCGCGGTCATGGTTTGTCTCCTATTTCCTCGTGGAATCCGGATTCGATACGGAATGGGTCGATGCTGGGCGGACGCGGGAATTCAGACGTGATCGAGCGTGCGCACCACACACAGGGTCATCAGCATCGTCGCCACCGCCTTGCGGGTGCCGCCGGTCTCGGTAAATACGTCGCCCTGGGCGACGATCAGCGTGCGGCCGGGCTTCAGCACCCGTCCCACGGCGATCAGCCGCTCGCCTTTGGCGGGCGACAGCAGATTGATCTTGTACTCGGCGGTCAGTCCCGCCTCGCCTTCGCCGACCATCGACAGCGCGGCATAGCCGCAGGCGCTGTCGGCCAGCGCGCCAACCACGCCGCCGTGGAAAAAGCCGTGCTGCTGCGTCACGCCTTCGGACCACGGCATCGCCAGTTCGACCTCGCCGCGCTCGACGCGGACCAGCTCGGCGCCGAACGTCGCCATCAGGCCCTGGCGGGCGAAACTGGCGGCGATCGCCTCGGCGCGGCCCGGCGGCAAGTCGGCGCCGGCGCGTGCGGAAACGTCCGCGGCGAGGTCTGGGGCAACGCCGGCAGCAACGTCGGCAGCGGCATCTGTAGCAAGATCCGTGGCGGAATTCGGCATGGCAGCTTCCTGTCGGCGCCCGCACCGCGCGCTGCGGTGGGCTGTCGGCTTATTTTATTTACGTTTACGTAAACGTCAATCAAATTTGTCGGAAAGCAGGATGACGAAGGTGGCATCGGCCACATTCAGGCGCCGGCTGCGCCCTCGTGCTCGGGTGCGGCCGCCGCCAGCAACGCGCGGCATTGGCGCTCGTGCTGGTCGATCTCGGCCAACTGCGCCTGCAGGTCCTCCATCTGCCGCTCCAGCGCCTGGCGGTGCTGCGCCAGCGAGGCCAGGAAGCGCTCGAGCTGGGGCACCGTATCGCGCGGCGACTCGTACAGGTCCAGGATCTCGCGGATCTCGTTCAGCGTCAGGCCGAGCCGCTTGCCGCGCAGCGTCAGCTTCAGCCGGGTGCGCTCGCGGCCGCTGTAGAGCCGCTGCCTGCCCCCGGCGCCGACGCGATCGGGCGACAGCAGGCCCTGGTCCTCGTAGAAGCGGATGGCGCGCGGCGTGATGTCGAACTCGCGCGCCAGTTCGGTGATGGTGTACGTGGTGCCGGCGGTAGCGTTGGCGGGCTGGCCGATCGGCGCGGGAGGCTGGGTGGCGGAGCTGGGCATGGGCGCCTGTAAAAGAGAACGAACGTTCGATACGCGTGGGCGTTTTCGCTTAAGATGGCAACAGGCCGTCCGAATTGACGTTTACGTTAGCGTCAAGCAGCGCGCCTGGCAACCGCCCGGCGCCGTCCCGGCCACGCCGCCGTGCCGGCGCATTGCATGCCCCCGGCGTCCGGCATCCGGATCCACGACGAGAAAGCCCACCGCAGGGCTTCGCAACCGAGAGACTCCCCGATGAACGCACTCGAACACCAACTCCAATACCCGTTCGGCGAGACCATGCCCGAGCCCGGCGCGCGCCAGCAGGTGGCCCCCGGCGTCTACTGGCTGCGCATGCCGCTGCCGTTCGCGCTGGACCATATCAATCTGTGGCTGGTGAGCGATCGCGTGGACGGGCGCGACGGCTGGACCGTGATCGATTGCGGCATCACCAACGACACCATCAAGGCGCACTGGGAGACGGTCTTCGCCAACGAGCTCGAAGGCCTGCCGGTACTGCGCGTGCTGGTTACGCATTGCCATCCCGACCACGTGGGCCTGGCGCACTGGCTGTGCCAGCGCTGGGACGCGCGGCTGTGGATGAGCCTGGGCGACTATATGAGCGCGCGCGTGATGAGCGGCGGCAATGGCGTCGGCTCGAACGCCGGCGGCGACTTCGCCGCCAGCCACTTCGCGCGGCACGGCCTGGCCGATCCCGACAGCCTGGAAAAGCTGCGCGCCCGCAAGAGCTACTACGCGACGCTGGTGCCCGACCTGCCGACGCAGTACCGCCGGCTGATGGAAGGCGACACGGTGACGATGGGCACCGAACCGGCGGCCGCGAGCTGGCGCGTGATCACCGGCTACGGCCACGCGCCCGAACACGTCGCGCTGTACAACGCCGAGCTCAAGGTACTGATCTCCGGCGACATGGTGCTGCCGCGGATCTCGACCAACGTCAGCGTGTTCGACATGGAGCCCGAGGCCAACCCGCTGGCGCTCTATCTGCGCTCGCTCGACCGCTACCAGGACCTGCCCGAGGACACGCTGGTGCTGCCCTCGCACGGCCGGCCGTTCCGCAACCTGCAGACGCGCATCGGGCAGCTGCGCGAACACCATGTCGAGCGCCTGGCCGAGACCCGCGCCGCCTGCGCGGAAAAGCCTTGCAGCGCGCGCGATATCGTCAACGTGATCTTCCGCCGCCAGTTCGACATCCACCAGATGACCTTCGCGATGGGCGAGGCGCTGGCCCACCTGCACGTGCTGTGGCATGCCGGCGAGCTGCGGCGCGCCATCGACGACGATGGCATCATCCGGTTCCGGGCCAACGCCTGAATTGCCGCCGGAGTTGCCGCCGGCGGTGCCGCCTGGATTGCCCGTCTGAATCGCCCACCTTGACCGACGCCTGGATTCCGATCCCATGTCCGCCATCGACAGCGCCTTTGCCCAGACCCCGCCGCCGCCCTACTACGCGGTGATCTTCACGTCCACGCGCACTGGCGCGGACGTGGGCGGGGCCAACCACGAGGCCGACTACGGCGCGATGGCACAGCGGATGGTGGAGCTGGCCGCGACCATGCCCGGCTTTCTCGGCGTCGAGTCGGTGCGCGACGGCGGCACGCCCGGCGCGCCCGGCATCACGGTGTCGTACTGGCGCTCGCTCGAGGACATCGCCGCCTGGCAGGCGCATGCCGAACACCGGGTCGCGCAGCGCCTGGGACGCGAGCGCTGGTATCAGGGCTTCCAGCTGCGCGTCAGCAAGGTCGAGCGGGCCTACGGATTCGAGCGCTGATCTCGCCGTCGCCATCGCGACGGCGGCCTCAAGCCTGGCGCGCCAGCGTCTCCAGGTACGCCAGCCCATCGATCGCGCGGCTGCCGTACCACGACACCATCTCCCCATCGACCAGCAGCACCGGCAGGCCGAGCTGGCGCTCCAGCGCATCGGCGTGGTCCTCGGTGAAGCGATAGGGCTCGCTCGACAGCAGCACCAGGTCGAGCTCGCGCACCAGCGCCTCGCTCCAGCGGAAGGTCGGATAGCGCTGGCCGGGCGCATTGGGCCGCGCGCAATCGCCGCCGGTGCAGGCCTGCAGCGCCTGGCCGGCATCGCCGGGCCAGGTCTGCCAGCCGATCAGCGCCAGCATGCGGCTGATATAGGTGTCGCGCGACACCGTCATCCATGGGTCCTGCCAGATCGCGTACAGCACGCTGCGAGTCGGCCAGGTGCGCGCCTCCAGCCGCGCCAGCCCCTGCTCCAGCCGCGCGCATAGCGCCTGCGCCTGCGCCTCGCGATCGAAGATGCCGCCCAGCAGCCGGTACAGCTCGAGGTTGTCGCGCGGCGCGCACGGATGGGTCACGATCACGTTCGGCACGAAGCCGCGGATCTCCTCCACGGTCTCGCGCCGGTTCTCGTCGATATTGACGACCACATGGGTCGGCGCCAGCGCGCGCAGCTTGTCCAGCTGCACGTCCTTGGTGCCGCCGACCTTGGCGACCGCGCGCACCTGCGGTTCGGGATGGATGCAGAAGCCGGTCCGCGCCACCAGCCGATCGCCGAGTCCCAGCGCAAACAGCAGTTCGGTGACCGACGGCACCAGCGAGGCGATCCGCGCCTCAGCAGCGGCGCGCGGGTGTGGCTGGCCCAGCGCGTCGCGCCACATCACGGGCTCCCGTTGCCGTCGGCGGCGGGGTCTGCGGGAGCGTCCGGCCGTTCCGGCTGGCGGGGCTTGCGTGGCGCGCGCGTGAACAGCGCGTCGTAGAGCCAGCGCGGCAGCACGTGCAGCACCGAGGCGACCACGCCCATCTGCCACGGCACCACGGCAAAGCGCCGGCCCGCGGCGATCGCCCGCACCGCCTTGCGCGCGAACGCGTCGGCGTCCATCAGGAACGGCATCGGATACGGATTGCGCGCGGTCATCGGCGTGCGGATATAGCCCGGCGCGATGGTGACCACGCGGATCCGGTGCGGCCGCTGCTCCAGCCGCAGGCTCTCGAGCAGCTTGATCACCGCCGACTTCGAGGCACTGTACGCGCCCGCGCCCGGCAGTCCGCGCACGCCGGCCACGCTGGCGATGCCGACCAGCGTGCCGCGCCACTCGCGCGGCCCCACGTCTCTCGCCTGCATCGGCGCCAGGAACGGCTGGAAGGTGGTCAGCACGCCGAACCAGTTGGTGTCCATCACCGCGCGAAAGGCTTCAAGGTCTTCGCGTTCGCTGGCCACCGTGCCGACCGACACGCCGGCGTTGGCGATCACGATATCGGGACAGCCGAAGTGGTCGAGGAAGTCCTGCGCGGCGCCGAGCATCGCGTCGGCATCGCGCACGTCGGCCGCATAGACGCGGGCGGCATTGGGATTGGGCAGGGTGGCAACGAACGCGCGCAGGGCATCGTCGCGGCGGCCGACCAGGCCTAGAATCGCGCCCTGCCGGGCGTATTCGCGCGCCAGGGCCTGGCCGATTCCGCTCGATGCGCCGGTGAGAAAGACTTTGACGGGTCGCATCGGGCGGCGGGGGAAGGAGAAGGACGAAGCGGAAGCAATGCGCGCTCAGCCGTTGGCCGGCCGTTCTGCGGCGGCAACGGCGGCGCGCAACGTCATCACAGCTTCTTGTCGCGGACCTGGGTCACCAGGTAGTCCATCGTCTGCAGCGCGGCGCCCTTGCTGCCCGCGATGGACGGCGAGGTCACGTACTTGCCCTGGATCACGATGGTCGGCACGCCGTCGATCTTGTAGGCGTCGGCGATCTTGTTGGCGCGCGTGGTGTTGGTCGACACCGAGAACGAGTTGTAGGCCTCCAGGAAGGCCTTGCGGTCGATGCCGTTCCTGGCCATCAGATCGGCGATCTCGTTCGGGTCCAGCAGGCGCTTGCGCTCGGCGTGGATCGCGCTGAAGACCTTGCCGTGCATGGCCTCGAGCTTGCCCATCGATTCGAGCGCGTAATAGATGCGGGTATGCGGCAGCAGGTCGTCGCGGAAGGCCACCGGCACGCGCTTGAAGACCACGTCCTTGCCCTGCTTCTTGACCCAGCCTTCGATCTCGGGCTCGAAGTCGTAGCAGTGCGGGCAGCCGTACCAGAAGAACTCGGTGACTTCGATCTTGCCCGCGGTGACGGGCTGGGCCGCCTTCAGGACCTGGTATTCCTTGCCTTCGGCCGGCGCGGCCTGGGCGGGCGATGCCATCATCAGTCCCGCGGCGGCGGCGAGCGTGGCGAACAAGGCGGCGATTTTCTTCATGGCGCGAGAGAAAAGTGAAACGGTGTGCGTATGACAGCGATGCGCCGCGCGGGTTCAGCCCGCCCCGGCGCCGCCGCCTCCTGGCTTACTGCTTGGTGAAGCGGATCACCGACGCCTCGAAACCGGCCGATTGCAGGCGGTCGCGCGCGCGGTTCATGTCTTCGATCTTGTTGTACGGGCCGAGCCGTACGCGGTACAGCTTGACGCCATTGACCTCGCGGTCGGTGACCCTGGCCTCGAAGCCCTGCATCGCCAGGTTGGCCTTCTGCCGGTTGGCGTCGTCCTGCGAGCGGAAGGCGCCGACCTGCAGCAGATAGCCGACCTTGTTGGCGTCGGCCTGGGCAATCTCGGCGATCGGATCGGCCACGGCACGCTCGGCGGGCTTTTCGGCCGGCTTCTCGGCGGGCTTTTCGGCCGGCTTCTCCGCGGTCTTCGGCGCGGGCTTGACCGCTTCCTCCGGCGTCGGCGCGGGCCTGGCCGCCGGCGGGGCGGCGGGCTCCCG
>NZ_AMPR02000444.1:0-83631 GCF_000307735.3 Cupriavidus sp. HPC(L)
CGGCCCGACGCCCGCTCCCGGCACGCGGCTGCAGCTTCGTTTCGTGCTGCGCACCGCTGGCACCGACAGCGAGATCACGGTCGACGCCTGGGCGCGCAATCCGGCGCGCGACGACGGCGATGCCGAGTTTCCGGCGTTCGGCGTGGCGTTCGATCTGCTGGGGGAGAGGGAGGCCGCGCTACTGCACTGCTATATCTACGAACAGCTGCTGGCCGCGGCCAGCATGACGGTGTAGGCGGGGAGGGATTTGCTCCCCTCTCCCGCGTGGCGGGAGAGGGGCTGGGGGAGAGGGCAGCAGCGTTCGATGAACGAGGGGCGTTCGCGATGGCGCACGCCGCTTGCCCTCTCCCCGACCCCTCTCCCACGTGTGGGAGAGGGGAGAACAGCAAGGCGGTGAGCCGCCTTACATCCCCACGTAGTTCGGACCGCCGCCGCCTTCCGGCGTCACCCAGACGATGTTCTGGGTCGGGTCCTTGATATCGCAGGTCTTGCAGTGGACGCAGTTCTGCGCGTTGATCTGCAGGCGCTGCCCGCCGCGTTCCTCGTCGGCGACGAACTCGTAGACGCCCGCCGGGCAATAGCGGCTTTCCGGGCCGGCGAACTTGTCCAGGTTGATCTGCACCGGCACGCTGGCGTCCTTCAGCGTCAGGTGGGCGGGCTGGTTTTCCTCGTGGTTGGTGTTGCTGATGAACACCGAGCTGAGGCGATCGAACGTCAGCTTGCCGTCCGGCTTCGGATAGACGATCTGCTGGCATTCGGCGGCCGGCTTCAGGTAGACGTGATCCGGCTTCTCGCGGTGCAGCGTCCACGGCGGATTGCGGATGCCGAGCTTGGGCAGCAGCCACTGCTCGATGCCGGTCATCAGCGTCGCCGTGGTGCGGCCCTTCTTGAACCACTGCTTGAAGTTCTTGGCCTGCAGCAGTTCCTTATACAGCCAGCTGTTCTCGAATGCGGCCGGATAGGCGGTCAGCTCGTCGTGCTGGCGGCCTGCCTGCAGCGCCTCGAAGGCGGCCTCGGCGGCCAGCATGCCGGTCTTGATCGCGGCGTGGCTACCCTTGATGCGCGAGGCATTCAGATAGCCGGCGTCGCAGCCGACCAGCGCACCGCCCGGGAAGATGGTCTTGGGCAGCGACAGCAGGCCGCCCGCGGTGATCGCGCGCGCGCCGTAGCCGATCCGCTTGCCGCCCTCGAAGTACTGTCGGATCTGCGGATGGGTCTTGAAGCGCTGGAATTCCTCGAACGGCGACAGCCACGGGTTGGTGTAGTCGAGTCCGACGACAAAGCCGACCGCGACCTTGTTGTCCTCCATGTGATAGAGGAACGAGCCGCCATAGGTGGCCGGGTCCAGTGGCCAGCCCGCGGTGTGAACCACCAGGCCGGGCTTGTGCTTGCTCGGGTCGATCTCCCACAGCTCCTTCAGGCCGATGCCGTAGCTCTGCGGGTCCTTGCCGGCATCGAGGCGGAACCGTTCGATCAGCTGCTTGCCCAGATGGCCGCGCGAGCCTTCGGCGAAGATCGTGTACTTCGCGTGCAGCTCCATGCCGAGCTGGAAGTTGTCGGTCGGCTCGCCGTCCTTGCCGATGCCGAGGTTGCCGGTGGCCACGCCCTTGACCGAGCCGTCCTCGTTGTACAGCACCTCGGCGGCCGGGAAGCCCGGGAAGATCTCCACGCCCAGCGCCTCGGCCTGCTGGCCGAGCCAGCGCACGAAGTTCGACAGGCTGACGATGTAGTTGCCTTCGTTATGGAAGCACTCCGGCAGCAGCGCCGGCGGCGTGCCGCGCGAGCCGGTCTCGTTCAGGAACAGGAACTGGTCCTCGGTGACCGGCTGGTTCAGCGGCGCGCCCAGTTCCTTCCAGTTCGGCAGCAGTTCGTTCAGCGCGCGCGGGTCCATGATCGCGCCCGACAGGATGTGGGCGCCGGGCTCCGAGCCCTTTTCCAGCACGCAGACATTGACTTCGCTGCCATTGTCCTGCGCCAGCTGTTTCAGGCGGATGGCCGTCGCCAGGCCGGCGGGACCGCCGCCGACGATGACGACGTCGTATTCCATGGATTCGCGGGGGCCGAACTGCTCCACGAGCTGCTGCTGGTCCATTGTCTCTAACCCTCTTTTGTTGCTGCGTACTTGTGTTGGGGGAAGCGGTGATCCGGGGTGGCCTGTGCTGCCGGAACCGGGCGACGGCAAGGTCGGCAAGGATGGCATGGGGCCGGCAAGGCGGGGTCGGCGTGCTGCGCGTTGGCGCGTGGTCCGGCTGCTTGGGGTCGGCTCTTCTGCTGGATCGCGACGGATCGGCGCGCGGTTTTTTGCCCGCCCGCTTCTGCCTCGCTGTTTCCTTTTTGTGCCCGAGTTCTTAGAATCTCCGGCATTGTCCGGGACTCGACACCCACAGGCAAGCAATTTTTTGGAACGATCGTTCGTTTTTTAATATACTGCCCGCGTTCCCGTCAAACGAGGGCAGCCATCGAACGCGATCGCCGGCAAGGCCGGGACGCGTTCCACTGCAGAGGTCCATATGGGTTTGTCGATCAATCTGGAAGGCAAGGTCGCGATGGTGACCGGTGCGTCGAGCGGGCTGGGCATGCGCTTCGCGCAGGTGCTGTCGGCCGCGGGCGCCAAGGTCGTGCTGGCCTCCCGCCGCGCCGAGCGGCTCAAGGAACTGCGGGCGGCAATCGAGGCCGATGGCGGCAGCGCCCATGTGGTGCGGCTCGACGTGACCGATCCGGACAGCATTCGCGCCGCGGTGGCGCATGCCGAGACCGAGGCGGGCGCGATCGACATCGTCGTCAACAACTCGGGCGTGTCGACCACGCAGCGGCTGACCGATGTCACCGCCGAGGACTTCGACTTCGTCTTCGACACCAATACCCGTGGCGCCTTCTTTGTCGCGCAGGAGGTTGCCAAGCGGATGATCGCGCGGTCCAAGGGCGCCGAGCGCAACGGCACCCCGCTGCCGCAGTCGCGCATCATCAATATCGCCTCGGTGGCCGGCCTGAAGGTGCTGTCGCAGATCGGTGTCTACTGCATGAGCAAGGCCGCGGTGGTCCACATGACCAAGGCGATGGCGCTGGAGTGGGCCCGCTATGGCATCAACGTCAATGCGATCTGCCCCGGCTATATCGACACCGATATCAACCACCATCATTGGGACACCGATGCCGGCCAGAAGCTGATCCAGCTGCTGCCGCGCAAGCGGCTGGGCAAGCCCGAAGACCTCGACGGCCTGTTGCTGCTGCTGGCTTCGGACCAGTCGCAGTTCATCAACGGCGCCGTGATCACCGCCGACGACGGTATGGTATAAAGCCGGCCACGCGCGCCGCCGATATCGGCTTCATCAGCGAGTCGGCGCGCGATCCACGGCGATCGCCTGTGCCCGCCGCCCGCCAGAAGCGGGGCGGGCCTTCCAGCCCGGGGCTTATCCGGTCCCCTCGGGCGCCACGGCCGACGCCTGGCCACCTGCATGCCGCTGCCATTGCCTAGGGTATTGGAGGTGTCCCGCCCATCGCCAGTGTGGGCATAATTCGCTGGTGCCGATTCCGTAAGCCTTTAATTAGCCGCGCCCCGCGGCCACGCGGCAGCGGCGTCGGCCAGAAAAGAACGCATTCACAAAAGTACGCCGCCAAGGCGTCATGCAGCAGCTGCCGCGGTCCAGCAGGGCACGGCAGACCGGACCGGAGGCCGGGGAGATGGAGCAGCAAGAGCAGGCACGGCGCGACGCCGCGCCACAGCACGCGGTCGATTCGGCCTTGATCACCGAACCCGTGGACCAGGCAGCGGATGCCGAATTCCGCATCAGCCCCCGCATCGAAGACTGGATCGGCATCGTCGTGATGATGCTGCTGGTGGTCATCACCTTCGCCAACGTTGTGGTGCGCTATCTGACCGACGAATCGTTCGCCTGGACCGAGGAGTTCTCGGTGTTCCTGATGATCGTGCTGGCGCTGGTCGGCGGCAGCGCCGCGGTCGCGCGGGACCGGCACATCCGCATCGAATTCTTCTTCGAGCGCGGCAGCGCGGCGCGGCAGCATCGGCTGGCCGTGGTGTCGGCACTGGCGGTGGCGATCATGTTCGTCGCGCTGGCGGTGCTCGGCGCGCGTATCACCTGGGATGAATACACGTACGGCGAGACCTCGCCCGGCATCGGGGTGCCCAGCTGGTGGTACTCGGTCTGGCTGCCGTTGCTGTCTGCCTGCATCGCGCTGCGTGCGCTGGCGCTGGCCGGCCGCAATCTGCGCGCATTGAAGGCGCTGCACGCGCAGCGCCGACAGGACGGCGGGGAGCGCCAGCCATGACGCTGATCGCCATCGTGCTGTTTGCCGTCTTCATCGTGCTGATGCTGCTCGGCGTGCCGATCGGCGTCGCGCTGGGCCTGGGTGGCCTCGCGGCGATCGGGCTGTCCAATCTCGATACGCAGATGTTCGGCCTGCTGGCGGTGCCGCAGAACTTCTATGCGGGCCTGGCCAAGTATCCGCTGCTGGCGATTCCGATGTTCGTGCTGGTCGGCTCGATCTTCGACCGCTCCGGCGTCGCGCAGCGGCTGGTCACGCTGGCGATCGCGGTGGTCGGGCGCGGCCCTGGCATGCTGCCGCTGGTGGCGATCCTGGTGGCGATGTTCCTCGGCGGTATTTCGGGCTCGGGTCCGGCCAACGCCGCGGCGGTGGGCGGCGTGATGATCGCCGCGATGTCGCGTGCCGGCTATCCGGGCTCGTTCAGCGCCGCCGTGGTCGGCGCGGCCGCCGCCACCGACATCCTGATTCCGCCGTCGGTCGCCTTCATCGTCTACAGCGTGCTGGTGCCCGGCGCGTCGGTGCCGGCGCTGTTCGCCGCGGGCATGATTCCCGGCGTGCTGGCCGGCATCGCGCTGATCGTGCCGGCGGTCTGGCTGGCCCGCAAGCACCGGATGGGCGCGGCCGAGGCCTCGCTGCCGCGGCCGCCGTTCTGGCGCAGCCTGCGCGAGGCGGCCTGGGGCCTGTTCGCCCCGGTGCTGATCCTCGGCGGCATGCGCGCGGGCTGGTTCACGCCGACCGAGGCCGCGGTGGTGGCGGTGGTCTACGGCCTGTTCGTCGGCATGGTGGTCTACCGCTCGATCGGCCTGCGCGACCTGTACGTGATCTTCCGCGAGGCCGCCGAGACGTCGTCGGTGATCCTGCTGGTGGTGGCGCTGGCCGGCATCTTCGCCTATGCGCTGTCGACGCTGGGCGTGATCGACCCGCTCGCGCAGGCGATCGCCAATTCGGGCGTTGGCGAATACGGCGTGCTGGCGCTGATCGTGCTGCTGCTGATCACGGTCGGCATGTTCCTCGACGGCATCTCGATCTTCCTGATCTTCGTGCCGCTGCTGCTGCCGATCGCCAATGCGTTCAACTGGGACCCGGTGTGGTTCGGCGTGGTGCTGACGCTGAAGGTGGCGCTGGGCCAGTTCACGCCGCCGCTCGCGGTGAACCTGATGGTATCTTGCCGGATCGCCCGCGTGCCGATGGAGGAGACCGTGCCCTGGGTGGTGTGGATGCTGCTGGCGATGTTCGGCGCGATGCTGCTGGTGCTGGCGTTCCCACCGCTGGCGACCTGGCTGCCGGCGCGGCTTGGCTATTGAGGTCCGGGGTGCGTGTGCCCCGGCCCCGTATTTCTGCTTGATCTTCAGTCCAAATAACGATTCCCGAGAGGAGAACTGACTCATGAAACGCCGTGTCCTGATGCTGTCGATGGCCGCCACTATCGCCGCCGCCGCGCTCGCGCCCGCCGGTGCGATGGCGCAGACCTACAAGTCCGAATACAAGATGTCGCTGGTGCTTGGCCCGGCCTTCCCGTGGGGCAAGGGCGGCGAGATCTGGGCCGACCTGGTCCGCCAGCGCACCAACGGCCGCATCAATATCAAGCTGTATCCGGGCACCTCGCTGGTGGCCGGCGACCAGACCCGCGAGTTCTCGGCGATCCGTCAGGGCGTGATCGACATGGCGATCGGCTCGACCATCAACTGGTCGCCGCAGGTGCGCGAGCTGAACCTGTTCTCGCTGCCGTTCCTGATGCCCGACTACAAGGCGCTCGACGCGCTGACGCAGGGCGAGGTCGGCAAGCACCTGTTCACCACGCTCGAGAAGGCCGGCGTGGTGCCGCTGGCCTGGGGCGAGAACGGCTTCCGCGAGGTGTCGAACTCCAAGCGCGAAATCCGCAAGCCCGAGGACCTGAAGGGCCTGAAGCTGCGGGTCGTCGGCTCGCCGCTGTATATCGACACGTTCAACGCGCTGGGCGCCAACCCGACCCAGATGAGCTGGGCCGACGCGCAGCCGGCGATGGCCTCGGGCGCGGTCGACGGCCAGGAGAACCCGCAGTCGGTGTTCGCCGCCGCCAAGCTGTACACGGTCGGCCAGAAATTCGTGACGACCTGGGGCTATGTCGCCGACCCGCTGATCTTCGTCGTCAACAAGCAGATCTGGGAAAGCTGGACGCCGGCCGACCGCGAGATCGTCAGGCAGGCCGCGATCGATGCCGGCAAGCAGGAAGTCGCGCTGGCCCGCAAGGGCCTGGCCGAGCCGGGCGCGCCGGCCTGGAAGGAGATGGAGGCGCACGGCGTCAAGGTCACGCACCTGAGCCCCGCCGAGCACGATGCCTTCCGCAAGGCGACCGCCAAGGTCTACGACAAGTGGAAAAAGCAGATCGGCGCCGACCTGGTCGGCAAGGCCGAGGCGGCCATCGCCAAGCGCTGATCTGTGCGAGAACCGGGCGGCAGCCGTTCCCGCGCCTGCGCGCGCGAACGTCCGTCCGGCCTGATCCCGAACCACACGGCAATCCCGAACCACACGCGATGAAACACGTCTTCACGCTGCGCATGCCGATCCGCTGGGGCGACATGGACGCGATGGGCCATGTCAACAACACCGTCTATTTCCGCTACCTGGAGCAGGCGCGCATCTCGTGGTTCGAATCGTTGGGCTGCAACGGCCGCGACGAGAACGGCCAGGGCCCGGTGATCGTCAACGCCCATATGAATTTCCGGCGCCAGCTGCGCTATCCGGGCGACATCGAATGCCGCGTCTACGCCGGCGAACTCGGACGCAGCAGCTTCGAGACGCGGGCGGAGATCCGCCGCTGCGACGACGCGGACACGGTGTTCGCCGATGGCGGCGCCAAGGTGGTCTGGTGCGACTACGAGGCGGAGAAATCGGTGCCGCTGCCGGCGGCGATCCGGGCTTTGCTGGAGGGCTGAGGGTTTGCCGGAAGGCTGAGGGTTTGCTGGAAGGCTGAGGGTTTTCTCCCCTCTCCCACTTGTGGGAGAGGGGGGGGGGAGAGGGGTGGGGGAGAGGGCAAGAGGCGTTCGCCATGCTCCTACCGTGTCGGTATGGCGGCTGCCGTTCTCCCTCTCCCCCAACCCCTCTCCCGCGGCGCGGGAGAGGGGAGCAAACAAGCGGTACGCAACGCCTCGTCAGGTCAATGATTGACCAGCCGCTGCACCAGGTCCACCGCGGTATGCGCCCCGTATTTCTTCATCAGCCGCGCCCGGTAGATATCGACGGTGCGCGGGCTGATCGATAGCGACTTGCCGATCTGCTTGCTGGTCTTGCCCTCGACCAGCTGGGCCGCGATATCGCGCTCGCGCGCCGTCAGCTGCGCGGTCACAGGACGCTTCTGCGACAGGTCCTCGAAGCTCCAGATGCCGGCCCCCAGCGGCTGCTGCCGGTCCAGCGCGCGGCCGGTGACATGGCACCAGAACAATTCCCCGTTGGCCCGCTTCATGATCCGTTCGTCGGAATAGAGCCCGCGCGCGTTCATGATCGGCACGATGCGGGCGCCGGTGCGCTCGAACTCGTCGGCGGTCGGATACAGTACCTGGAACGACTGGCCGATCAGCGCCTCCCGCGTCGTGCCGAAGATGCGGCAGACCTCGTCGTTGCAGTCCTCGATCCTGCGCTCGCGCGACAGCACGAGGCCGACCGGCGCCAGCTGGAAGGCGGTCTGATAGTCGATGGCAGGCATTGTCCTTATGTATTTCTACGTACTGGCGTCCGCTGCGGGGCTTGCGTATCCTTTGGAGCGCTGTCGACGGCCGGCGCGCGGGTCCCGCCCGGCGCGGCCGTAGCGATTGTAACGTTACCCGCGAGCGGCGTCGCCGCCTCGTCCGGGAACATCATCGAGGAAGGAGAGACGATATGAACAAGGTCTACGCCAGCGCCGCCGAGGCGCTTGCCGGCGTGGTCCGCGATGGACAGACCATCGCGGTCGGCGGCTTCGGCCTGTGCGGCATCCCGGAAGCCCTGATCGCGGCATTGCGCGACAGCGGCGCGAAAGGGCTGACCTGCATCTCGAACAATGCCGGCGTCGACGGCTTCGGCCTGGGCCTGCTGCTGGCCACGCGGCAGATCCGCAAGATGATCTCGTCGTATGTCGGCGAGAACAAGGAATTCGAGCGCCAGTACCTGGCCGGCGAACTCGAGCTCGAATTCACGCCGCAGGGCACGCTGGCCGAGAAGCTGCGCGCCGGCGGCGCCGGCATCCCGGCCTTCTTCACGAAGACCGGCGTCGGCACCATCGTCGCCGAGGGCAAGGAGATCCGCGAATTCGACGGCGAGCAATACGTGATGGAGCGCTCCCTGACCGCCGACGTCGCGCTGGTCAAGGCGTACAAGGCCGACAAGGCCGGCAACCTGATCTATCGCCGCACCGCGCGCAACTTCAATCCGATGTGCGCGATGGCGGGCAAGGTCACCGTCGCCGAGGTCGAGCAGATCGTCGAGATCGGCGAGCTCGATCCGGACGAGGTCCACACCCCGGGCATCTTCGTGCAGCGCATCGTGCTGAACGCCCATCCCGAAAAACGCATCGAGCAGCGCACCGTGCGTGCCGCGGCCTGACGATCAAGGAGACAGATCATGGCATGGACCCGTGACGAAATGGCGGCGCGCGCCGCGCGCGAGCTGCAGGACGGCTTCTATGTGAACCTCGGCATTGGCCTGCCGACGCTGGTGGCCAACCATGTGCCGCCGGGCGTCGAGGTCTGGCTGCAGTCCGAGAACGGCCTGCTGGGCATCGGCCCGTTCCCGACCGAGGAAGAGGTCGACGCCGACATGATCAATGCCGGCAAGCAGACCGTGACCACGCTGCCGGGCTCGTCGATCTTCTCGTCGGCCGACTCGTTCGCGATGATCCGCGGCGGCCATATCAACCTGGCCATCCTGGGCGCGATGCAGGTCAGCCAGAAGGGCGACCTGGCCAACTGGATGATCCCCGGCAAGATGGTCAAGGGCATGGGCGGCGCGATGGACCTGGTGGCCGGCGTAGGCCGCGTGGTGGTGCTGATGGAACATACCGCCAAGAAGAAGGACGGCAGCGAGGACCTGAAGATCCTGGAGGCCTGCACGCTGCCGCTGACCGGCGTGGGCGTGGTCGACCAGATCATCACCGACCTGGGCGTGATGGATGTCACGCCGCAAGGTCTGAAGCTGGTCGAGACCGCACCGGGCGTCAGCCGCGAGGAGATCCAGAGCAAGACCGGCGTGCCGCTGCTGTAAGGCGGGCGCGGTCGCCTGGCGCAACGTAAAACCCCCGCCTCGATGGAGGCGGGGTTTTTTATTGACCAGGGCGCCGGTCAGCGCCGCTCACCGCCGGTCAGCGCCGCTCACCGCCGGTCAGCGCCGGTCAGCGCCGTTCAGCGCCGTTCAGCGCGCCACGGCGGAAGCGGGATAGCGCGCGAAAACCGACGCGCCGCCGTCGGCCCGCACCAGCAGCACCGAATACGGATCGACACGCGATCCCTGCTCCATGCCGGGCGAGCCGACCGGCATGCCGGGCACGGCAAGTCCGACCGCCTTCGGTTTGCCTGCCAGCAGCTTGCGGATCTCGGCGGCCGGCACATGGCCCTCGATCGCATAGCCGCCGACGACGCCGGTATGGCAGGAACCGAAGCGCTCCGGCATGCCCAGGCGCGCGCGGTGCACGCCGGTGTCCTCGACGTCGTGCACCTTGACCTCGAAGCCATGCTCGCGCAGATGCGCGACCCAGCCATCGCAGCAACCGCACAGCGGGCTCTTGTAGACCTCGATCGGGGTGCCGGTGGCCGAGGCCTTCGCCGCCGGGGTTGCGGCCCCGGCGAGCGGCAGCAGGCCGGCCGACAGCGTAGCGCCTGCAAGCAGGCCCTTCAGGACTTCTCTTCGCTTCATCGTCTTTGCTGAGCGCGCCATCACTGCGCGACCCAGCCTCCATCCATGTTCCAGATTGCGCCGCGCACCTGGCGCGCGGCGTCGCTTGCCAGGAAGACCGCCAGCGCGCCGAGCTCGTCGGGCGTGACGAACTGCCCCGAGGGCTGCTTCTCCAGCACCAGCTCGCGCTTGGCCTGCTCGACGGGAATGCCCTCGCGCTCGGCGCGGGCCTCGACCTGCTTCTGCACCAGCGGCGTCAGCACCCAGCCCGGGCAGATCGCATTCGCGGTGACGCCGGTCTGCGCGGTTTCCAGCGCGGTGACCTTGGTCAGGCCGACGATGCCGTGCTTGGCGGCGACATAGGCCGACTTCTGCGCCGAGGCGACCAGCCCGTGCGTCGACGCGACATTGATCACGCGGCCCCAGTCCTTGCGCTTCATGCCGGGCAGCGCCAGCCGCGTGGTGTGGAAGGCCGAGGTCAGGTTGATCGCGATGATCGCGTCCCAGCGCTCGATCGGGAAATCCTCGATATTGGCCACATGCTGGATGCCGGCGTTATTGACCAGGATATCGACGCCGCCGAATTCGCTGTCGGCATAGCGCATCATGTCCTCGATCTCGGCGGCCTTGCTCATGTCCGCGCCGTGATAGCCCACGCGGATGCCGCTGCCCGCCTGCTCGATCTGGCGCTTGGCGCCGTCCACATCGCCGAAACCGTTGACGATCAGATGCGCGCCCTGCGCGGCCAGCGCCTGGGCGATGCCCAGACCGATTCCGCTGGTCGAACCGGTCACCAGCGCCGTCTTGCCCTTCAGCATATGAGCCTCCGTGGAGAAATGGGGTGGCAATGCGCCGTGCCGCCGCGGCACGGCCGTCGTTGCTGTCGCATTGTAGCGCTGGCGTACAATCGGGCTTTGCCCAGCCGGCGCCGCCCCGCGGCGCCATGCGCGACGCTTACGTGTCGCGGTGTTCGACGCGCGCCATTGCCGCGCCTTATTCGCGTTCCTCGCGCAGGGAGTCAAGATGTCAGCCAGTCCGCGCCTCGGCTTCGTGCAGTGCATCAGCCCCGCTGGCCTGCACCGCATGGCGTACCACGAGTGGGGTGACCCAAGCAATCCGCGCGTGCTGATGTGCGTGCACGGCCTGACCCGCACCGGCCGCGATTTCGACGAGACCGCGCGCGCGTTCAGCGGCGAATATCGCGTGGTCTGTCCCGACGTGGTCGGCCGCGGGCGTTCCGACTGGCTCGCCGATCCGCGCCGCTACATCGTGCCGCAGTACGTCTCCGACATGGTGACGCTGATCGCGCGGCTGAACGTCGAGCAGGTGGACTGGTTCGGTACCTCGATGGGCGGGTTGATCGGCATGGGGCTGGCCGCGTTGCCGAAGAGCCCGGTGCGCAAGCTGCTGCTGAACGACGTCGGCCCGCGCATCGCCGCCTCGGCGCTCGAGCGTATCGGCTCGTATCTGGGACTGCCGGTCCGCTTCAAGACCTTCGAGGAGGGCCTCGCGTATCTGCAGACGATCAGCGCGTCGTTCGGCCGCCATACGCCGGAGCAGTGGCGCGAATTGAACGGCGCGATCCTCAAGCCGGTGCAGGGCGCGGAAGGGCTGGAATGGGGCCTGCACTACGATCCCGCGCTCGCGGTACCGTTCCGCGAGACCACGCCCGAGATGGCCGCGGCCGGCGAGGCGACGATGTGGCGCATGTTCGAGGCGATTCCAGTGCCGGTGCTGGTGGTGCGCGGCGCGCAGTCGGACCTGCTGACGCGCGAGACCGTCGCCGAGATGGTCGCGCGCGGCAAGCAGGTGCGCTCGGTCGAGGTGCCGGACGTGGGCCATGCGCCGACCTTCGTCGATCCGGCACAGATCGCGATCGCGCGAGAATTCTTCATCGGCGCGGCAGGGGCCTGAGCCCCTTGCCGCGCCAGTCAACCCAGAGCAGCGCAGGCTGCCTTCATAGAACGATGAGCACGACCGAACTGAAACGCGCCCATGTGGGCAAACGCCTTTCCGAATATGCCGTCTACAACGGCGTGGTCTACGTGGCCGGCCAGGTGCCCGAGGTCGATCCCGACGCCGATATCCGCGGTCAGACCCGCGAGGTGCTTGGCCATATCGACCGTCTGCTGGCCGAGGCCGGCAGCGACAAGACGCGCATCCTGTCGTGCCAGATCTTCCTGACCGACATCGCCGATATCGGCGCGATGAACGAGGTCTGGGACGAATGGGTGCCGCAGGGCAATACGCCGCCGCGCGCGACGGTCGAAGCGAAGCTGGCCAATCCGAAGTATCGGATCGAAGTGGTGGTCACCGCGGCGCTGAATTGAGCCGGAACGCGTATTGGTTCGAATGGCGTTGAAGGTGGGTTGAAGGTGCGTTGAGCGTGCATTGAAGGTAGGTTGAAAGGTGCAGCAGGGGAAGTGGTGACATGGTGACGTCCACCGACGCGGCCGGGCAGATCGCCGGTACGCCGGACGCGGGCCTGGTCGAGCAGGCGCTGGCGTACGCGCGCGAGCACGGCGAGGCGGTAGCGCTGCCCACCGGCGAGAGCGTGCTGTCGCATGCCGAGGGGATGCTGCGCATTCTCGACGGCCTGCGCATCGACGACGCCGCGCGCGCCGCGGCCTGCCTGTTCCCCGTGGCGGCATTCGTGCCGGAGACCGAAGCGGAGATCCCCGAGCGCTTCGGCGACGAGGTCGCCCGCCTGGTCAAGGACGTGCGTCAGCTGCTGCGCATCGGCGCGATCGCGGTCAATCGCGGCGATACCGTCGAGGCGCCGTCCTCGCGCAACGAGGCGCAGGCGCGCCACGAGCAGGTCGAGGCGCTGCGCAAGATGCTGCTGGCCTTCGCGCAGGACATCCGCGTCGTGCTGGTGCGACTGGCCTCGCGGCTGCAGACGCTGCGTTGGCTGGCGCAGACCAAGAACGCGCCGCTGCCCGGCGTCGCGCGCGAAACGCTGGACATCTACGCGCCGCTGGCCAACCGGCTCGGCATCTGGCAGATGAAGTGGGAGCTGGAAGACCTGGCCTTCCGCTTCGAGCAGCCGGACACCTACAAGCGCATCGCGCGCCTTCTTGATGAAAAGCGCATCGAGCGCGAGGGCTACATCGCGCAGGCGATCGAGCGGCTGCAGCGCGAGCTGGCCGCGGCCGGCATCCGCGCCGAGGTCAGCGGCCGGCCCAAGCACATCTACAGCATCTGGAAGAAGATGCGCGGCAAGGATCTCGACTTCGCCGATCTGTACGATGTGCGCGCCTTCCGCGTGATCGTCGACGACATCAAGGACTGCTACGCGGTGCTCGGCATCGTGCACCACGTCTGGCAGCCGATTCCGCGCGAGTTCGACGACTACATCTCGCGTCCCAAGGCCAACGGCTACAAGTCGCTGCATACGGTGGTGATCGGCGACGACGGGCGCGCCTTCGAGGTGCAGATCCGCACCCACGAGATGCACCACTTCGCCGAGTACGGCGTGGCCGCGCACTGGCGCTACAAGGAGGCCGGCGGCAAGGGCTACAGCGGTCAGTTCGCCGCCAACGAGAGCTACGACGAGAAGATCGCCTGGCTGCGGCAGCTGCTGGCGTGGAAGGACGATGCCGACCACACCGTCGCGCACGACGAGTCGCCGTGGGAGCAGCTCAAGCATGCGGCGATCGACGACCACATCTACGTGCTGACGCCGCAGGCGCGGGTGGTCGCGCTGCCGCAGGGCGCGACGCCGGTCGACTTCGCCTACTACCTGCATACCGACCTCGGCCATCGCTGCCGCGGCGCGCGCGTGGACGGCGCGATGGTGCCGCTGAACACGCCGCTGAAGAACGGCCAGACGGTCGAGATCGTCGCGGTCAAGCAGGGCGGGCCGTCGCGCGACTGGCTCAATGCGGACCTCGGCTACCTGGCCAGCTCGCGGGCGCGCGCCAAGGTGCGCGCGTGGTTCAACGCGCTCGATTCGCAGGAAACCATCGCGCAGGGCCGCGTGCTGATCGACAAGACGCTGCAGCGCGAGGGCAAGACCGCGGTCAATCTGGACGTGCTGGCGACGCGGCTGGGCTTCAAGACGCCGGATGAGCTGTATGCGGCGGTGGCCAAGGAGGAATTCAGCCTGCGCCACGTCGAGCAGGCGCTGCGCCATCCCGAGGGCGAGGGCGCGCCGCAGGTCAGCGAGGAAGAGGCGGTCACCAAGAAGAGCCGCGCCACCAGCGTGGCGCGCGGCGCCAAGAGCGGCGTGCTGGTGGTCGGCGTCGATTCGCTGATGACGCAGATGTCGCGCTGCTGCAAGCCGGCGCCGCCCGACGATATCGTCGGATTCGTCACGCGCGGACGCGGCGTGTCGATCCACCGGCGCCAGTGCCATACGTTCCAGCAGCTGGCCGCGCGCGCGCCAGAGCGGATCATCCAGACCGAGTGGGGCAAGAAGAGCGACGCGGTCTATCCGGTCACGATCCACGTCGAGGCGATCGACCGCCAGGGGCTGCTGCGCGACATCTCCGAGGTGCTGTCGCGCGAGAAGATCAACGTCACCGGGGTCAAGACGCTGAGCAGCAAGGGCGTGGCCCGGATGCAGTTCACCGCCGAGGTGGCGGAGGCCACCCAGCTGCAGCGCGCGCTCGGTCTGATCGAAGAGGTGTCCGGGGTGTTGCAGGCTCAAAGAAAGTGATGCTATACTTGCGGCTTCGCTAGGCTCGTAGCTCAGCTGGTTAGAGCACCACCTTGACATGGTGGGGGTCGTTGGTTCGAGTCCAATCGAGCCTACCAACGAATTGCAGTACCGAAGACAGCAGTACCCAGTACATTTCACCGAAGGACATCCAGACGCCATGGTTATGACATCGCGAACTACTACCGCTGACAAGCGACAGTAGGTCGAGGTGCGTCTTCGTCCCAGGTCGCCCGGTACATCGGGCCGATCGATTGGGTGAAATTATGAAAAACGCGGCCTTGGCCGCGTTTTTTTTCGCCTGTCGCCTGCCAGCACCCTGATAAGCTGCCGGTCGCCCGGTCCCATGCGGGGCGGCCAGTCGAGAACTATTCATCCGCCCCGAAGCGACGATCGCGTTGCCGGCGGATTCCCTGTAAGAGGTCAAAGATGATCGCAATCACGCTGCCGGATGGCTCCCGCCGCGAGTTCCCCGAACCCGTCACGGTCGCCCAGGTCGCGCAGAGCATCGGTGCCGGCCTGGCCAAGGCCGCGCTGGCCGGCAAGGTCGACGGCAACCTGGTCGATACCAGCTACCTGATCGATCGCGATGCCTCGCTGGCCATCGTCACGGACAAGGATCCGGAGGGCGTCGAGGTCATTCGCCACTCGACGGCCCACCTGCTGGCCTATGCGGTCAAGTCGCTGTATCCCGACGCGCAGGTCACGATCGGTCCGGTGATCGAGAACGGCTTCTACTACGACTTCGCCTACAAGCGCCCCTTCACGCCGGAGGATCTGGCAGCCATCGAGAAAAAGATGGTGGAGCTGGCGAAGAAGGACGAGAAGGTGTCGCGCGAGGTTTGGAGCCGCGACGAGGCGGTCAAGCTGTTCGAATCGATGGGCGAGAAGTACAAGGCCGAGATCATCGCGTCGATTCCGGCCGGCGAGGAAATCGGCCTGTACCGCGAGGGAGAGTTCGTCGACCTGTGCCGCGGCCCGCACGTGCCGTCCACGGGCAAGCTGAGGGTCTTCAAGCTGATGAAGGTGGCCGGCGCCTACTGGCGCGGCGATGCCAACAACGAGATGCTGCAGCGGATCTACGGCACGGCCTGGGCCCGCAAGGAAGACCAGGACGCCTACCTGCACATGCTCGAGGAAGCCGAGAAGCGGGACCACCGCAAGCTGGGCAAGCTGCTGGACCTGTTCCACCTGCAGGAAGAGGCGCCCGGCATGGTGTTCTGGCATCCGAAGGGCTGGCAGATCTGGCAGGCGGTCGAGCAATACATGCGCGGCCGGCTGACGGAGGCCGGCTACAGCGAAGTACGCACGCCGCAGGTGATGGACCGTTCGCTGTGGGAGAAGTCCGGCCACTGGCAGAACTACAAGGAAAACATGTTTGTCACGGAGTCGGAGAAGCGCGACTACGCGATCAAGCCGATGAACTGTCCCGGCCATGTGCAGATCTTCAACCACGGCCTGCGTTCGTACCGCGACCTGCCGCTGCGGCTGGCCGAATTCGGCTCCTGCCACCGCAACGAGCCGTCCGGCGCGCTGCACGGCCTGATGCGCGTGCGCGGCTTCGTGCAGGACGACGCCCACATCTTCTGCACGGAAGAGCAGATCGTCGCCGAGGCCAAGGCCTTCAACGACCTGGCGTTCTCGGTCTACGACGACTTCGGCTTCAAGGACGTCGCCGTCAAGCTGTCGCTTCGTCCCGAGCAGCGTGCCGGTTCGGACGCGGTCTGGGATCACGCCGAAGAGGGGCTGCGGATGGCGCTGCGCGCCTGCGGTGTGCAGTGGGAGGAACTGCCGGGCGAGGGCGCCTTCTACGGCCCGAAGGTCGAATACCACATCAAGGACGCGATCGGCCGTTCGTGGCAGTGCGGCACGCTGCAGCTGGATCTGGTGCTGCCGGAGCGGCTGGATGCCGAGTTCGTCTCGGAGGACAACTCGCGCAAGCGGCCGGTGATGCTGCACCGGGCGATCCTGGGCTCGTTCGAGCGCTTCCTGGGCATCCTGCTGGAGAACCACGCCGGCGCGCTGCCGGCCTGGCTGGCCCCGGAGCAGGTCGTGGTGATGAATATTGCGGATTCGCAGGCGGAATATGCGGAAAACGTCGTGCAACTGCTGCAAAAACAAGGGTTTAGGGCCAAGGCGGATTTGCGTAACGAGAAAATTACGTATAAAATCCGCGAGCACTCGCTCCAGAAGGTGCCGTACCTGATCGTGGTCGGCGACAAGGAGCGGGACGCCAATCAAGTGGCCGTGCGTGCCCGTGGCAACGTGGATCTGGGTGTGATGCCCGTCTCCGCGTTCGTGGAGCGTCTGAACAACGACGTCGCCACCAAAGCCTGATGGGAGCACGGCTTGTTTTTTTCTTCTTGAGGTAACGGAACATCGCTACGGACAAAGGTCATCGCATCAACCGCGAGATCAGCGCGCCCGAAGTGCGCCTGGTAGGGGTTGATAACGAGCAGCTGGGCATCGTCAAATTCATGGACGCACTGCGCCAGGCGGAAGACAAGGACTTGGATCTGGTGGAGATCGCGCCCAACGCGTCTCCTCCCGTGGTTCGCATCATGGACTACGGCAAGTTCAAGTACGAGGAAGCCAAGCGCGCCCACGAGGCCAAGCTGAAGCAGAAGATCATCCAGGTCAAGGAAGTCAAATTCCGCCCGGGCACGGATGATGGCGACTACAACGTCAAGCTGCGCAATCTGAAGCGATTCCTGGAAGACGGCGACAAGACCAAGATCACGTTGCGTTTCCGTGGTCGCGAGATGGCCCACCAGGAAATCGGCGCGCGCATGCTCGAGCGGCTCAAGAGCGATCTGGAGGAGTTCGGCCAGGTCGAGCAGATGCCGAAGATGGAAGGCCGCCAGATGGTCATGGTGCTGGCGCCCAAGAAGAAAAAGTAAGCGGGTTTTGCGTGGCGTGCGGGCGCCGGTTGTGCGTCCGGACGACACGCGAACACAGCGCGGGCCGCTCGCGGCGCCGTGCAAAACAAGTGGATGCGGGTCTTGCAAGCGTCGGCGTCAGCCGTCCACCTGCATGCATGTCATAGAGCTGGAGTTTTTCATGCCGAAGATGAAGACCAAGAAAAGCGCTTCCAAGCGCTTTACTGCGCGTCCGAACGGTTCGTTCAAGCGTGGCCAGGCCTTCAAGCGTCACATCCTGACGAAGAAGACCACCAAGAACAAGCGTCAACTGCGTGGCACTCAGGACGTCCATGAGACGAACCTGAAGTCCGTTCGCGCGATGATGCCCTACGCCTAACCCCTGACGAAAACGAAAGGAGAGTTTCATGCCTCGAGTCAAACGTGGGGTCACCGCACGGGCCCGCCACAAGAAAGTCATTGACGCTGCCAAGGGTTACCGCGGCCGTCGCAATAATGTCTATCGCATCGCCAAGCAGGCGGTCATGCGTGCTGGCCAGTACGCATACCGCGATCGTCGCAACAAGAAGCGCGTGTTCCGCGCCCTCTGGATTGCACGTATCAACGCGGCGACGCGTGAGCATGGCATGACCTACAGCGTGTTCATGAACGGTCTGAAGAAGGCCTCGATTGAGCTGGACCGCAAGGTGCTGTCGGACATGGCGATTCACGACAAGCCTGCCTTTGCCGCCATCGTCAACCAGGTGAAAGCCGCCGTTGCCTGATGCCGGTTCCGGTCGCGCAAGCGACCGGGCGCATGCACCGACCGCAAGGTCGAAAGCGGCCTCCGCCAAGGGGCCGCCGAAACGGGGCTCCGAATCGAGTCCCGTTTTTTTTTTGCCGGTCCCGCCGCGTGCGGGACCCAGAGCCATACACCATTCATCGCCGACCACCGCCATGTCACTGGATCCGGACCAAATCGTCGCCGACGCGCAGGCCGCCTTCGCCGCCGCCAACGACAACGCCACGCTGGAAAACGAGAAAGCGCGCTTTCTCGGCAAGACCGGCGCGCTGACCGAGCTGCTCAAGGGCCTCGGCAAACTGGACCCGGAGGCCCGCAAGGAGCAGGGCGCCCGCATCAACCAGGCCAAGCAGCAGGTCGAGGCCGCGCTGCAAGCGCGCCGCCAAGCGCTGGCCGACGCGCTGATGAACGCGCGGCTGGCGGCCGAGGCGATCGATGTCACGCTGCCCGGACGCGCCGTCGCGCGCGGCAGCCTGCATCCGGTGATGCGCACCTGGGAGCGCGTCGAGCAGATCTTCGGATCGATCGGCTTCGATGTCGCCGACGGTCCCGAGATCGAGACCGACTGGATGAATTTCACGGCATTGAACAACCCGGACAACCACCCGGCGCGTTCGATGCAGGACACGTTCTACGTCGACGGCCGCGACAGCGAAGACAAGCTGCTGCTGTTGCGCACGCATACCAGCCCGATGCAGGTCCGCTATGCGCGCATGCACGTCGAGAAGTACCGCGGCAAGGCGATGCCGCCGATCAAGGTGATCTGCCCGGGCCGCACCTATCGCGTCGACAGCGACGCGACCCATTCGCCGATGTTCAACCAGGTCGAAGGCCTGTGGATCGGCGAGAACGTCAGCTTCGCCGACCTGAAGGGCGTCTATACCGATTTCCTGCGCAAGTTCTTCGAGCGCGACGATATCCAGGTGCGCTTCCGTCCGTCGTACTTTCCGTTCACCGAGCCGTCGGCCGAGATCGACATGGCCTTCGAGGAGGGCAAGAATGCGGGCCGCTGGCTGGAGATCTCCGGCTCGGGCCAGGTGCACCCGAACGTCATGCGCAACATGGGGCTGGACCCCGAACGCTATATCGGCTTCGCGTTCGGCTCGGGGCTGGAGCGGCTGACGATGCTGCGCTATGGCATCAATGACCTGCGCCTGTTCTTCGAAGGCGACGTGCGTTTCCTGCGCCAGTTTGCGTGAAGGCCCGGGCGCGTGATTTCACCGCGCCTTGCCTGCCAGCCCGAACGGCCGTAGCGTCATCGTCGAACCCTGGCGGCGCCGTGCCGCCGCCCACAGCATACCCACCGGATCAGTAGCGCCATGCAATTCTCGGAATCCTGGCTTCGTACCTTCGTCAATCCCGACAACCTGACCACCGACGCGCTTTCGCACCGCCTGACCATGGCCGGGCTGGAAGTCGAGGAGGTCGGGCCGGTCGCGCCGCCGTTCGACAAGATCGTGGTCGCCCGCGTGCTCGCCACCGAGCGCCATCCGAACGCCGACCGCCTCAACGTCTGCCAGGTCGACGCCGGCACCGGCGAGACCCTGCAGATCGTCTGCGGCGCGCCCAACGTCAAGCCCGGCATCCTGGTGCCGTGCGCACTGGTGGGCGCCGTGCTGCCGCCGACCGAAGCCGGCGGCAAGCCGTTCGAGATCAAGGTCGGCAAGCTGCGTGGCGTCGAAAGCTACGGCATGCTGTGCTCGGCGCGCGAACTGAAGCTGTCCGAGGACCACGAAGGGCTGCTGATCCTGCCCGACGATGCGCCGGTCGGCGAGAACATCCGCCGCTACCTGGACCTCGACGACCAGGTCTTCGTGATCAAGCTGACGCCGAACAAGGCCGATTGCCTGTCGATCCACGGCGTCGCGCGCGAGGTCGCCGCACTGACCGGCGCGCCGCTGACGCTGCCGGCGATGGAACCGGTGGCGGTCACCATCGATGACCGGCTGCCGGTCAAGATTTCCGCGCCCGACCTGTGCGGCCGCTTCAGCGGCCGCGTGATCCGCGGCGTCAACGCGAGGGCCGCGACGCCGGCATGGATGGTGCAGCGGCTCGAACGCGCCGGCCAGCGCAGCATCTCGGCGCTGGTCGACATCTCGAACTACGTGATGCTCGAACTTGGCCGTCCGTCGCACGTGTTCGATCTCGACAAGATCCACGGTGGCCTTGACGTGCGTTGGGGCCGCAAGGGCGAGCAGTTGAAGCTGCTGAACGGCAATACCGTCGAGGTCGACGAGACCGTCGGCGTGATCGCCGACGACAAGGAAATCGAGAGCCTGGCCGGCATCATGGGCGGCGACAGCACCGCCGTGACGCTGGACACGACCAACATCTATCTGGAAGCCGCGTTCTGGTGGCCGCAGGCGATCCAGGGCCGCGCGCGCCGCTACAACTTCTCGACCGATGCCGCGCATCGCTTCGAGCGCGGCGTCGACTATGCGACCACGGTCGAGCATATCGAGCGCATCACCGCACTGATCCTGCAAATCTGCGGCGGCCAGGCCGGCCCGGTCGACGATCAGGCGGTCAACCTGCCGCAGCGTCCGCCGGTTCGGCTGCGCGTCGCGCGCGCCGAACGCGTGCTCGGCATCGCGCTGAACCCCGCAGACATCGCCGACGTGTTTCAGCGGCTGGGCCTGCCGTTCGGGCAGAACGAGGGCGCCGAAGGCACCGTGTTCGAGGTCACGCCGCCGAGCTATCGCTTCGATCTGGAAATCGAAGAGGATCTGATCGAGGAAGTCGCTCGCATCTACGGCTTCGAGCGGATTCCGGCCCGGCCGCCGGTCGCCGAGAGCGAGATGCGCCCGACCGGCGAGGCACGCCGCTCGTCCCATGCGGTGCGCCATGCCGTCGCCGCCCGCGACTATCACGAGGTGATCAACTTCGCCTTCGTCGAGGAGAAGTGGGAGCGCGATTTCGCCGCCAACGGCAACCCGATCCGCCTGCTGAACCCGATCGCCAGCCAGCTCGCCGTGATGCGCTCGACGCTGATCGGCGGCCTGCTCGACAAGGTTCGCTACAACCTGAACCGCAAGGCCGCACGCGTGCGCCTGTTCGAAGTTGGCCGCGTGTTCCTGCGCAACGCCGCTACCACCGATGGCGGCCTGACGGTCGCAGGCTACGATCAGCCGATGCGCGTGGCCGGCATCGCCTACGGCCCGGCCTTCGAAGAACAGTGGGGCGTGCCGACGCGGCCGGTCGATTTCTTCGACATCAAGGGCGATGTCGAAGCGCTGCTGCATCCGCGCCAGGCGCGGTTCGAACCGGTCTCGCATCCCGCGCTGCATCCGGGCCGCGCCGCCACGGTGCTGCTCGACGGCAAGCCGGTCGGCGTCATCGGCGAGCTGCATCCGCAGTGGCTGCAGGCATACGAGCTGAACAACGCGCCGGTGCTGTTCGAACTGGACCTGGACGCGGTGCGCGACATCGGCTTGCCCGGCTATGCCGAGATCTCGAAGTTCCCGGCCGCCGTGCGTGACCTGGCGCTGGTAGTCAAGCAGACGGTGCGTGTGCAGGATCTCACGGATGCGATGCGCGCCGCCCTCGACAAGCAGGGTTTCGGACGCTATCTGCAGAGCCTCGTGCTGTTCGACGAGTTCCGCCCGAAGACCGCTTCCGCGGCCATCGGCGCGGACGAGAAAAGCCTTGCCTTCCGCTTGACCTTGCAAGATACTGGGGCGACCCTCCAGGACGAGACCGTCGACAGCGCCGTGCGCTGCATGGTCGAAGCCGCCACCGCCGCCTTCGGCGCCCGGCTGCGCGGCTAGCCACAGCCCGAACCCTGAATGGGCCGCCCGGGCACCCGCATCCGGGCGGCAGACTGACGAGATGAACGACCAACACGCGACTCTGATGACCGCAGCAGCATTGGGCGAAGCTGACGACCGGCGCGCGGCTACGCAGCCGGAAGAAGCACCGGAACCGCGCGTCACCGAGGTGCCTACCCTGACCAAGGCCGAACTTGCCGAGATGCTGTTCGACCAGGTCGGTCTCAACAAGCGGGAATCGAAGGACATGGTCGAAGCGTTCTTCGACGTGATCCGCGAAGCGTTGGAGCAGGGCGACAGCGTCAAGCTGTCCGGGTTCGGCAACTTCCAGTTGCGCGACAAGCCGCAACGCCCCGGCCGCAATCCGAAGACCGGCGAAATCATCCCGATCACCGCACGCCGCGTGGTGACCTTCCACGCCAGCCAGAAGCTCAAGAGCCTGGTCGAGGAACGCGCCGGGCTGGCGTCCAGCGACTGACCAACTGACGACAGTCGACGGCCGTAGCGACGCGGTCCATTGCCGCTCCCGCGGCCAGTCTGTATGCTGCTGCTGCGCGCCGAGTCGGCGCGCCATCCCACTCCAACCACCGCCGGCCCGGCCTGAAACCCGTCCGTCCACTGCATGTCGGATAAATCGAGCGAGCGCATCACGTTGCCGCCTATTCCCGCCAAGCGCTATTTCACCATCGGTGAAGTGAGCGAACTGTGCGCCGTCAAGCCGCACGTGCTGCGCTATTGGGAACAGGAATTCACGCAACTCAAGCCCGTCAAGCGACGCGGAAATCGGCGCTACTACCAGCACCACGAAGTGCTGCTGATTCGCCGCATCCGCGAACTGCTGTACGAGCAAGGCTTCACCATCAACGGCGCGCGCAACCGGCTCGACGAAGGGCGGCATCACGCCGAACCTGCCATGCCCGAAGAGGCCGCGCCGCTGCCTCCGGCGAGCACCGGCATCGCGCCGTCCGCGTCCGTCTTGACCGTCGATGTCCCCGCGCTGCGTGCCGACCTGATCCAGGTGCAGCACGTGCTCGCGCAACTGAAGCAGATCGCCGAGAAGGGCTAAAAAATGCGCCCAACCGCCTATTCATTTCGGTGGGGCTTCTGATATACTCTTGTGCTTTCGGGGCGTAGCGCAGCCTGGTAGCGTACCTGCATGGGGTGCAGGTGGTCGGAGGTTCAAATCCTCTCGCCCCGACCAAATTGAAGCCCGCGTAATCGCAAGATTGCGCGGGCTTTTGCTTTTTCTACTGTGGCGCGCTAGAGGCAGGTTCTTGGATGGCATCCAATATCAAGTCGCCGGCAACAGCAGTCGGACAGTGACACTGGAACCTCGCGCTGCTTGATGTAGCCCTGCGTCGTCGAGCCCTCAGCGTGAGCGCCGGCGACCTGCAGTTCGTCCAGATCGTAGCCGGCCTTGCTCGCATCGGTCATGGCCTTCGCGCGAATATCCTTGATGGTGTAGTCCTTCTTAGCCAGGCCAGCGCGCTCCATAGCTTCGCGCCACGCGAACGCTGGGCTGCCGCTGGACGGTTTTCCGAGGCCGGACTAGCGCTTACGGTTTCGGCCGGTACACGGCGAAGACAAAATCAGGGCCGACTAGGCCGTTCCGCTCGAGCCATTCCTCCATCCCTTGCAGCAAGTGAATGAGCGCAAGGTCCTCGCTGGCGGACTCGTCGAAATTAGTGGCGATGCCTTTGAAGACATGGTTCAGGACAGAGCCGCCCAGCGAATGGAACTCGATACGCTCGAACCGTTGGTCGAGGACCGGGACGATGTCCTGCGAGCGGATGGCTTCCGATGGATCTTCCGCAATAACTTCGTGTACAGCTTGGCGCGACGCGGCGTTCTTTGTCGTGGTGCCATCCTTGGAAAGCCGATATCGCGCCGGCAGAAGATGCAAAAGCGTTGTGGCGTAGCGAAGCTGGTCGTCGGAATACTGCAGCCTGTTCGGGCCGACATAGTCGACGATCAGCAGAACGCCACCCGGCTTTAGGCAGGCTCGCACGGCATCGAGGCAGTGTTCCAGGTTTTCGACGTGATGGAGCGAGTGGAAGAAGATCGCGACGTCATAGGACGCCGCAGGAATCTGAAGAGCATTGAGATCCGCGACCTGGTAGCGCAGGTGGGTCGCTCCCATCTCTGCCGCCTTGGTGTTCGATACCCCCGTTAGTTTGGGATTGAGCTCGTAGCCATCAATGGCGGCGCACTCATACCCGAAATTGCCGATCAGGCTCCGCTCAAGGTGCCCGCTCCCCGAGCCAAAGCTCGCCATCCTAATATCGGGCCGGCCCGTGACGTATCTGTCCTTGAAGTACTGGAGGAAATGCAGATTCGGGTCGCCTGTCACGAGCCTGTTGTAGTAGGCATGCATGGAGGCGAGCGAGGCCGCGTTGCCTGCCGTAAAGCGGCGGATGTCCACATCCTCGGCTAGATGGTCCCATGCATTCTCAGCAGTGTTCCGCGCCTTGGCGAAAGCCCTGCGCAGCATGCTGGCAATGCCGCGAGCAGGCGAGGTGGCCTGCTGATCTAGGAAAGTCGCCATTCGTTCCAGCTCCATTCTTGTTGTTGGGGCGACGATGCGTCCCATTGGCCGGAGGATTCTATCAGGCGTCACAATATGTACCCGAGCGTCACCATGTGCGCGCCCTTGTAGCAGAGCGGAATGTTCTTGTTCGTCATGTCGCGCGGCGGCGTGTGGATGTAGGTGTATCGCAGCGTGACGTTCCGATAGGCTACCGACGCGCCGGCGACCCAAGTCCAGTCCCACTTCGGGCTGTGGCTCAGGGCTCGACCGACCCTTCGGGCCCCTAGGGACTGGTATAGGGCCCCACGGTCATGTGCGCTTTCCGGGTGCCGGTGCGTTCACCATCCGAATCGGATACCCTCCGCTGTTTGGCAATCGTGCCATTGTTACTGGACGATTAGCCAAGCAGAGGCCTTGTGACCTCCGGCGGCGCTTCCGCTCGTTAATCCGGGCCCGCGCCTCGCGGTGCATCGTCTCGAACTGCTGCAGTTCTTCGTCGGTCGGGATCTCGCCGCGCCATTTGGGGGGGCTGGCGTGCCGTTGCTGTAGTAAGGCTTCGATGTCCTCGACCAATGTCCTCGACCATGCATGGCTCGCCCGCAAACTTGGCTAGATAAGTGTGCGCCATCAACGTTGCGCCGGGCTGGTCGGCCTCGACCAGCGCTATGAAATGGTGTGCACAGGCGACGCGCTGACGCAGCCGCGCGATTTCCCACAGCAGATCGCGCACCTCAGGCAGCCGGTTCCTCTCCCAGGTGTCGCGTAGCTCTTCGGCCGTCATGGCTGGCGGGTTGGCCGGGCAGTACCACTTGGGCATGGGTCATGTCGCCGCGGCGCCTCAGAGAAGGGGGAACTGCGCAACTTCCCGAGCCAGCACGATCGGCCGACCTACCGGGAAGCGGTGGTGACGGTCGTAGGCGTGGAAGGAAAGAGCGTCCGGTATCCAGCGAAGGGCGTTCGGGTGCCGCGTCTCGATGCCCCGCACCAGGATGGCCGCCTTGGCCCTGCAGTGGATGCCGGTGGCTGTCTGTAGCCAACCGCCATCCGCACCGCATGGGTCGGCGAAGACCCTGACACCAGCCTCATGTCACTGCGGCGCCTCATCGATCGACGAGCTGAAAAGCCGCGCACCGCAAACCTTCGATTTCCGTTCCGGTATCGAAGATTCCCATCATCAACTGCTTCTTTGTTCCGGTTCGGCTTGGCACCATGACAGCTCCTCAACCCCTGAAGGGAGGAAGTATGGACGAAAGCCATTCGCAAGAGCTCGTCAAGCATGTGAGAGAGATCGTCGAACGTCTCGACGACCTGTCCTTCTACGCCGCTTCGTCGACAAGCCAACGACTGCATCTTGCCGCGATGGCGATGCAAGGATTGGTCACCAGTATGTCGGGCGAACTCGAAGTGGAGGCCACCGCGAAGCGGGCCGTTCAGTACGCGGACGCCCTGATCGCAGTGTTGGAAGACGAGTAGAAACGCAGTCGAGTCGAAGAAGAAGCCCGCGTAGTTAGCGCCACGCGGGCTTTTTTGTTGTCTGCGGGCGGTGCTTCGCCGGGCGATCGGACCATCATGGCTTGGTGCTTGGCCCGGGCTTCGTCGGTTGTCTATAGAACCGAGCCCGTTTTCAGTATGAGGAGTGGCATGCTGGAACTAAGGTATCACCGGGCGACGACGAGGTGCGTAGGCCGGTAACAGAGCCGCTGCCCCCATCGGCGGCAATGCGCCGGTCGCCGCGTCTCGTCCGAGCCCATTTCCTGATCGGTTGTTTTTGCCCGATACCTTTGGTGGTATCGGGCTTTTTTTTGCCCGTCAGCCGTACCGGGCAAGGCTCCAATGCAAAACGCCCGACGAGCTTCATCGGGCGTTTCGGGTACCGGCCTGACGGGTCAACCCATTGCGGGCATCGGGATTACGGGTGGGTCGTTCTGGCGATCAGCCGCCAGCGAATGTGTCCCTGCAGGGCCCCATGAACATGGTGGTTCGGCGGGGGCAATGGTTGTTCACGAGGCGAGATGGCGCTGGAACCGCAGCCCTCACATCGATAGATGCCCGAGTACGGTGCCTGGGCACCAGGGGCGAGGACGAGCTCGTAAGCGGGATCTTCCTCTTGCGTGAAATAGCGGGTGTCGTTGCAGAACGGCATATCTCGTCCATGGAAAGGGCCGGGCAGCCATTACGCCACCAGTCGGAGAAGCTTCTGTCGGATTCGGGTTTCCTTCTTTCACATTCCATGATCAACGCTCGTGCTTCCGAAAGGGCCGCTCCGGCAAGGCCGTCCCGCATTGGGCGCTCCGTCAGCCAGTCCGGATTGCTGTGTTCGAAGGCGACGCCAGGCCGCGCAGGTCAACAAGGGCGTTTCCCGCCTTGAGGCGATAGAGGATGCCCTTTTCGCGATGATGGCGACCGTCTTCGCTTCGCGTTGGGCCAGCGCCGTCGGTTCTCTACAGAACCGAGCCTGTTTTCAGTATGAGACACGGCACGCTGGAACTAAGGTATCAGCGGGCGAGGACGAGATGCGTAGGGCGGTAACAGAGCCGCTGCCCCCATCAGCGGTACTGCGCCGGTCGCCGTGTCTCGTCAGCGCCTATTTCCTAGTCGGTTGTATTTGCCCGATGCCTTCACCGGCATCGGGCTTTTTTATGCCCGCGCCGTTGCGAAGCGGAGCCATCTTGCTTAGAGGTGGCACAGGATGTTCACCAGCCTGCCAAACGGATCGCGGACGAAGAAGCGGCGCACGCCCCAGGGTTCCTCGGCGATGCCGTATTCGATCGAGAAGCCCGCCTGTACGGCCTTGGCATGGACCTCGTCGAGGTTGTCGACTTCGATCGACAGGTCGGGCACCGGGGTACCGGAGCCTCCTTCGGTCGCGATGCTGATCTGCGGCGTGGTGTGCTGTCCGGTCGCATAAGTCCGGATCCAGCCGTGATCCATCACGACGTCCATGCCCAGCAGGTCGCCATAGAACGCTTGGGCTTGCTCGATGTTCGGGGCTGCGATATTGGCGACGATGCGCTTGACGGTCATGGTGGTTCTCCGGCGATCAGATCTGGCGATTCTACGGTCCATCGCTCGATTCGAGCGGTCGGCGGCGGCCCGATTCGTACATCGGACGGTTACACAGTCTTTCGTTCCGATGCCGTCAAGGAATGCCCGGGCACGCCGTTGATAGCGGGGCGGCGCACATGCCGCGATCGCATGAAAAGACCGGGGAGCTCGAATGTTTCGCAACACCACCATTGGCGCCAGATTGTGGGGCCTGATTGTCGTTACCAATTTGATCCTGCTGATCGTCGGCGCCTTTGGCTGGCTTGGCATGTCCCGCAGCAACGATGCCACGCGGCAGATCTATCAGCATCAGCTGACCGCTGCAATGCACCTGTCCGAGGCGCGCGCGAACCAGTTGCTGGTGCGCGTGCTGCTCGATCAGGCCACGTTCGCCACCGATTCGGCCGATGCGCTGGCGCGCGCCGATACCGCGGCCGGATTCGCGCGCGCGTCGGAGACGGCGTGGAAGGCCTATCTGGCACTGCCGCGCGGGAGGGAGGAGGACCGTGCCGCGGAGCTGGTGTCGGCGCGCCGGGAGGCGCTGCACAAGCAAGGGGTCGAGCCGATGATTGCCGCGCTGAAGGCGGGCGATCGCGAGCGTGTGATGGCGCTGGTGCTCGACACCATTCCGAAGCTCGATATCGCGTTCACATCGGCCAATGCGGAATTGAACAAGCTGCAGACCGCCGCGGCCGAGGCCGTCTATCAGGATTCGCAGCAGCGCTATGCGAAGCTGCGCGCGTGGTCGCTGGCGCTGCTGGTGCTGGGTCTGGCATTCAGCACGGTCTTTGCCTGGCGGCTGCGCGGCTCGATCGTCGGTCCGCTCGATATTGCGATCGGGCGTTTCGAACGGATCGCCCGCGGGGACTTGAGCGCGGCCCGGACTCTCGATACGCCGCCACAGCGGGATAGTCGTGCCGGAGCCCGTGACGGCGGCTTGGCCGGAGAGGAGAGCCGCAATGAAACCAGCCGCATGCTGGCCATGTTGGCGCGCATGGAGGCAAGTCTGGCCCGCATGGTGGGCGAGGTGCGCAATGGCGCCGATGCGATTGCTGCGGCGAGCCGGCAGATCGCGATGGGCAACGCCGATCTGTCGCAACGCACCGAGGAGCAGGCGGCCTCGCTGGAACAGACTGCGTCGAGCATGGAGCAGTTGACCGGCACGGTGCGTCAGACGGCCGACAATGCGCGCGAAGCGGATGCGCTGGCCGGCGACGCCAGCGGGCTGGCGGAGCGGGGCGGGGAGGCGGTCACGCGCGTGGTCGACACCATGCAGGCGATCGACGCCAGCGCGAACAAGATCGTCGACATCATCGACGTGATCGAGAAGATCGCGTTCCAGACCAATATCCTGGCGCTGAACGCGGCGGTCGAGGCGGCGCGCGCCGGCGAGCATGGCCGTGGCTTCGCCGTGGTGGCGGGCGACGTGCGGGATCTGGCGCAGCGTTGCGCGACCGCGTCCAAGGAAATCCGGGGGTTGATCAATGAGTCGGTGCGCAACGTCCGCGCCGGCAGCGATATCGTCGCCGATGCCGGCCGCGCGATGGAAGACATCGTCGGCGCGGTGCGCCGCGTCAGCGCGATCGTCGGCGGCATCAGCGCCGCCTCGATGGAGCAGTCGCAGGGCATCGAGCAGGTGAACCAGGCGGTGACCCAGATGGACGGCATGACGCAGCAGAATGCGGCGCTCGTCGAGCAGGCGGCCGCCGCGGCGACCTCGCTGGAAGACCAGGCGCAGCGGCTGACCGGCCTGATGGGGCGCTTCCGCCTCGCGTAGATTCCGCATCAATCCCGCATCAATCCCGCTTCAATCCCGCCATCCGGCCGCTGGTACGGATAGCGGGCCGGCATGGCTGGTGTACAGTGGCGGCCTGCATTTCGTCACCACAGGAACAGGAGACATGACCGAGTTTGTTGCAACCGAAGTCGTCGGCGGTGTCGTCTATCTGACGCTGACTCGCCCTCAGGCCCTGAACGCCCTGTCTCTCGACATGGTGCGCGCCTTGACGCAAGCGCTGGACCAGTGGGCGGCCGACCCCGGCGTCGTCGCCGTGGTGGTCGCGGGCGCCGGCGGCAAGGCCTTCTGCGCGGGCGGCGACATCCGCTTCTTCCATCAGGCCGCGCTGGCCGGCGACCCGACGCTGGACCGTTTCTTCGTCGAGGAATACGCGCTCAATCACAAGATCCACCGCTATCCGAAGCCCTATATCGCGCTGATGGATGGCGTGGTGATGGGCGGCGGCATGGGCATCTCGCAAGGCGCGCGGCGGCGCCTCGTCACCGAGCGGACCAAGATGGCGATGCCGGAGACGAATATCGGCCTGTTTCCCGACGTGGGCGGCGGCTGGTTCCTGGCGCGCACACCGGGCCGCCTGGGTGAATTTCTGGGGCTGACCGGCAACGTGATTCACGCCGCCGACGCGCTGTACGCCGGCCTGGCAGATGCCTTCGTGCCGAGCAACGCGCTGGCCGAGCTGGTGGCGTCGCTACGTGCCGGTAGCTTTACCAGCGGCGATGAGGTGCTGGCCGCGATCGACGCCAGCAGCGCGGTGCATCGAGCCGCTTGCGATCCGGCGGCGAGCCTGCTGGCGCGCCAGCGCGACGCGATCGACGCGGCTTTCGGCGCGGCCACGGTGCAGGACATCGTCGCCATCGTCAGCGATGCCGGCGACGACTGGTCGGCGCAAACGGCCGCCGCCTTGCGTACGCGCTCCCCGCTGATGCTTTGTGTGACGCTGGAGCAGATCCGTCGCGCGCGGACGATGGCGCTCGAGGACGAACTTCGCATGGAGCTCGACATGATGCACGACGTGTTCCGCTACGGAGACGGCGTCGAGGGCATCCGTGCGCTGGCGATCGACAAGGACCATGCGCCGAAGTGGCGGCCGGCCCGGCTCGACGAGGTCGAGCGCAACAAGGTGCTCGCCTTCTTCGACAGTCCGTGGCGCGCCGACGAGCATCCGCTCGCTGGCTTGCGGTCGTAATCCACCACGCGCTTCGGTGTACAGGGGCTCTCTGCGCACGGCTGAAACGACATCGGGTTAGAGTGTGGTCTGGGCGCGGGCCGGCGATCGCTGCTCCCGCGGCCTTTCGGCAGTCTTTCCTTTCCCCGTCTCTTTCAGAAAAGGAAGCACGATGAGCACTCCACGCGACGTCGCGGTACTGGTGGGCAGTCTCCGCAAGGATTCCTTCAATCGCAAGCTGGCGTTGGCGCTGGCGCAGTTGGCCCCGCCCGAGCTCAAGCTCGAGATCGTCGAGATCGGCCAGCTGTCGCTGTACAACCAGGACCAAGACGAGAACCCGCCGGCGTCCTGGACCGCGTTTCGTGACCGGATTCGCCGCGCCGACGCGGTGCTGTTCGTCACCCCGGAATACAACCGTTCGGTTCCCGCGCCGCTGAAGAATGCCATCGACGTGGGTTCCCGCCCGTACGGGCAGAGTGCTTGGGATCGCAAGCCGGGGGCCGTGATCAGCGCCTCGCCGGGCGCGATCGGCGGGTTTGGCGCCAATCACCATCTGCGCCAGTCGCTGGTGTTTCTCAACGTGCCGGTGCTCCAGATGCCGGAGGCCTATATCGGTGGTGTCGACAAGCTGTTCGATGAACAGGGCAATATTGGCAACGAATCGACACGTGCCTTTCTAGGCAAATTCCTGACGACCTTTGCGGCCTGGGTGGAGCGCAACGCCGCAAGCTGACCGTGACGGCGCGGCCGCCTGGAGACCCCCCTCTCGTAGGGGGAGTCTAAAGATGGCGAAATCAGCGCCGACAATGCTGATATGGATGCAAGCGACAATTCCTCCGATTTCCCGGAAGGGGCGGCCAACGCCGAACTGGTCGGGTGCTGGGCCACTGCCTCGCCGCAGTTGCTGGCCACCGTGCTGAACAACGCCATCGATGCCGAGGATCTGTCCGGCTTCGCGGCGCTGCTGTCCGATATCGCCCGCGACCGCGGGCTCAAGGGCAATCGCGGCGCGCACCAGTCGATCTACGACATGCCGTACGCGAGTCTGCTGCCGCGCCAGCAGCACCTGCTGGCCGACGCCTTCGACCTGTTCGTCAAGCTGGGGCTGGAACTGCAGCCTCGGCAGCAGCGGCTGAACGACTGAGGCGCCGGGCGGGCAAGGTTGCGGGCTGGCTGGTAAACTCGCGGGTTTTCCTCGTTCCCGTCGATGGACGGGATAACCGACCGAAGTCATGTCCGAATCGCTTGCCGCTGGCGCGGCCCCAGCCCCAGCCGGTCCCGAGAAGGCCAATCCGAGGCGCATTTCGGTGGCGCCAATGATGGACTGGACTGACCGTCATTGCCGCACGTTTCATCGCCACCTGAGCCGCCACACCTGGTTGTACACCGAGATGGTGACGACCGGTGCGCTGCTGCATGGCGATGTCGCCCGCCATCTGGACTTCGACCCGGCCGAGCAGCCGGTCGCGCTGCAACTGGGCGGCAGCGAGCCGGCCGATCTGGCGGCCTCCGCCAAGCTGGGCGAGCGCTGGGGCTACGCCGAAATCAATCTGAACTGCGGTTGTCCGTCTGAACGTGTCCAGCGCGGTGCGTTCGGCGCCTGCCTGATGGCCGAGCCGCAACTGGTCGCGGACTGCGTGCGCGCGATGCGCGACGCGGTGTCGGTGCCGGTCACCGTCAAGCATCGCATCGGTATCGATACGATCGAGCATTACGACTTTGTTCGCGATTTCGTCGGGACGATCGCCGAAGCTGGCTGCCAGACCTTTATCGTCCATGCGCGCAACGCGATCCTGAAGGGGTTGAGCCCCAAGGAGAACCGCGAGATTCCCCCGTTGCGCTACGAGGTCGCCTACCAGCTGAAGCGGGAATTTCCCCAGCTCGAAATCCTGATCAATGGCGGCATCACGCGCTACGACGAGATCGACGCGCACCTGCGCCATGTCGACGGCGTGATGATTGGCCGCGAAGCCTATCATCAGCCGTTCCTGCTCGCGGAGGTCGATCGTCGCTACTACGGCGATACGGGGCCGTCGCCGTCGCGCCTCGATGCCGAACTGGCGATGCAGCGCTATATCGGCGACCTGGTGGAGCGGGGCGGGTATATGGGCGCGGCGACGCGGCACATGCTCGGCCTGTACCGCGGCGTGGCCGGTGGGCGAGGATGGCGGCGCGTGCTGTCGGACGCGCGCCGGATGCACGCCATCCGCACGCGGGACGGCGTCGACGCACTGTTCGAGGAGGCCCGCAGCCATCTGCATGCCGAGCGCTCGCTGCAGGCGGCCTGACCGAAGGACGGGTCGCCGCGTAGTTGTTGCGAAAGGATGGCGCCCGCCGATTGGAGGCCAGACTCTAATTTCGAATCCGGCATGGTGCCCGAAGCTCCGTACCGCCGTGTTCGAGGCACTTTCGGCGCCGGTTGGGGCGATTCCAGGCACCAGGAAAGGGATTCCCCTAGATAGCCAAGCCGATTCCGATTTTCTTAAACTGTCTGTGCCCTCGAATACAGGGCTTTCTTCAACTGATTTTGGAGCCCGCCTCGCGCGGGCTTTTTTTGTCTCGGGCCTCGGCGGTCGCGGCCCTTTCGTTTACCCGAATAGTGCTTGGCGGCGATGCCAGTTACATTGCAATTGCCTTCAGGGCATTGAGATCGCAAGAGTTTAAGAGTCCGCCGTGTGCGGACTTTTTTTTGCCTGGCGCTCCCCGCAGCGGTCCTCCTTCCCGCTCTCTGTCTGCCGCTCCGCTCGGTCCGCGGCTCGCGTTCTCCCGTTCTGCATGATGCCCCGGAGCAACGTCGCCGCTAACAGTTCTCGTTTACCTCATCCAAAGAGATGACCCCCCAACCGGGTGATGGCAAGATGTAGCCAAAAACGACAAGAAGATCTGGCCTCGGAGGGTGGAATGGAAGAAGAAGACGGCTTGTTTGGTGTCGCGTTCGAAGGCTTCCGCGTCGTCTGGGTGGTCGAGCGGTTGCAGAACGGTACCTGGACCGCGCGCTACTGCTGGCATCGCGGCACCGATGCGGCCGCCGCCGCCTCACTGCAGACCGATGTGCTGAACGGCAGGAGCCGAAGACTGCCGGGCACCTATCAGACCGAGCAGGAGACGCTCGATGCGATCCACGAGGCAATTCGGCTCGAAGCCCGCTGGTCTTGATGGCGATCCGCCCGCGCGAAAATTTTTGTGCGTAGTACTAGCCATCGCCAAACGAAGTTTGTATAATCTTGGTTTCCGTCGAGCAGTACTGACGACGGCGCTACGGTGGCTGTAGCTCAGTTGGTAGAGTCCAGGATTGTGATTCCTGTCGTCGTGGGTTCGAGTCCCATCAGCCACCCCAATGAATTCCCTTAAGAAACAGCCGCTTACGAAAGCGGCTGTTTTGCTTTCTGGACATCCATACAGTGGTTTGTTCCCGCCATATTCCCACGGTGGGAATACTCGCCCTCAGAGAGCCTTCCGTTTGACCACCTTGTTTCGGTCGTAGACGCGCGCGGTGATGGCCGGGTTTGCGTGCAGATCGGGCAGGGCGCCGCGCTCGGCCTTATGGGTGGTCGCGTAATACGCCCGCAGGTCGTGGAACGTGAAACGGTCCGTGATCACTTTCTCCTCGAGGGCGGCATTCATGATCTTGCCCCACATGGCCTTGAACCCGGCCGCGGTGTACGCGGTACCGTGCCGATTCGGGAACAGGTACAGGCAGTCCCGATTGCGGGCGGCGTGGACTGCTTCGATCCGGTCCAGCAGATCAGCCAGTTTCGGCGTGATCTCGATCTCCTCGATGATCTCGCCGCGCTTGATGCCGCGCTGCTTCGCGCGCTTGGTGCGGATGACGCCAGCGGCGCGGTCAACCTGCGGCCGGACCAGGTCGAGGAACTCCACCTTTCGATTCCCCGCGACTGCGGCGTATTCGGCAGCGAGGCCGATAACCCTTCGCTGAGGACTCTGCTTGCTGAGCCAATCCAGGAATGCGGTAAGCGCCGCCGTCGCTGGCGCCTTGGTGCGCGGCTGCTCGGTGTTGCGGCGGACTTGCCGGCAGGGGTTTGCCTCGGATTCTCCGCGCTCGATCGCCAGATTGCATAGATTGGACAGCAACGCGACCTCTCGATTCGCGCGGACGGGCGCATCAGCGCGCTCGACCCGCATGTACCTGGCGACATGGGATGCCCGAAGGTGGCCAGCATGGACCTCCGCGAACCGGGGCTCGAGCTGCAGCCAGCACTGCTCATAGTCGCGGCGCGTCGCCGCGGCCAGCTTTTTCCAGTCAGGGGTGTCCCGGTACTGGAGCCAGAGCCGGCCGAACGTGCCAGCGTCGTCCCCCTCGCCGGTGAGGTCCAGCACCCTCCGGATCGCCTCTGTGCGATCGGTGCCCAGGTTGATCGGCTTGCCACCGACAGGGTGGTACCGATAGGTGACCAGGCCATCGCGGCGCGGCCGCGCTTCCATTCTCGGCAACAAGCCCTTGCCGGCCTTGACGGTGCGGGGACGGTTCATGCCGCGACGCTCCAACGCGGTTCGGTGCGGCCTTGGTTCCCCTTCACGGGCCCGCGGTTCACCTGCTCCCAAGTGATGACGGGGTGTCCGTCGACCTTGACCGGCGCGTCGATGCCGAGCTGCTTCTTGATCCAGCGCCGCTGCGCCGCGCCCTGAACCAGCCCGCCCGTCAGTTCTTTCAGCTCATTGTTGGTCAGTACCGCCATTTCTCTCTCCCAGATGCTCCGGGTCATTCCGATGATTCGTGCTGCTGCCTCTTTCATACCCTGCGGAATTCAACTACCCACACCCAAGGGTTTGCGTCCCAGGCGCGTCTGCGTCTTGCTGCGGTCGAGAGTGGCGCGCACCATGGCGCCGGATAAGAGGATGAGGCGTTTTTTCGTCATGCTAGGATTGGCAAAACTAACGGAGGGACTATGTTCGATTTCCCGGCGTGGGCGGACGCATACATCAGGCCACTCTTCGGCGGCGATGCCGAAATGCGTTTTCCTGAAGGTGGTGAGGAAAGCGGGGTTGCGTTCTTTTCTTGGCCTCTCCCCATTGACGGAAGGGAGAAACGAAGGGGCTCCATGGTTATCGCGCTCGAAGGATACGTCCTTCATGAACTGCGATCCGGGGAGGAAGATCGCCGCGCCGAAATCGGCATGAACATGAGCCGATTCCTCATGCCCATCTTGATGCGCTACGATCCGGACAAACATCCCGGTGGCGCACCTCGTATCGAAATCACGAGCGAGGTCACGGATCGCAGGTAACTCTCCCCACGCGCCGCTTGTCGGTGCGTTCATCGTCGGACCTCCCGGCCGAGCGGGGCATCCTTCCACCACTGCGCGGGCTTGCCACCGGGCCCGTACTCGAACTCGGTGAAGACCTGGCCGAGCTGACCCTTATTGCGCAGGAAGCCCCAGGGTTTGACGTCGCGCGCGGGCACGATGAAGATGGTCCAGACCTCGGCCGGCGTGCGCATCGCCTCGGTTGCTGCGTCCGGCGTCAGCACGACACGATGGAAGGTGTCTCCGGTCAGGAAGTTGAACCAGCGGACGCGTCGGAAGCCGCTGTAGTGCCGCGTTGCCTCCCAGTACCAGCCGAGCAGCACCAACGAAATCGCCCAGCGCCAAGGATGGTCATGCAGGCCACGATCGGGATCGGAGCCGACGAAGCGGTGGAGGTAGACACGGATGCCGAAGAGGGAGCAGACGAAGTAGCGCTCCAGGTAGGGGCGGTCCTTCTCCGAGATGATCTTGCAGGGCCGGCGGGCAGAGTAGGCGAGTAGTAGTCGGCGAAGCATCAGGTGTTCTCCTTGTTGGTCTTGGTGACGGCATCGATCGCTGCGTCGAGTGCCGACTTGTCCTGGTACTCGGTACCGAGGAAGCAGACGGGCCAACCGGCGGCGCAGAAGATGCGATAGCGCTCCGCGTCCTCCCGATTCCACTCGACCGTCTGGCGCAGCCGCTTGTTGTCCGCCTCAACCATGCGAATGTGGTCTTGAAGCATGGCGACCTTCTGCACGTAGTGCTGTGGATCGAAAGCATGGAGCCGGTGGATGTAGTCGCGCAGCGGCCGGGGCAGAGCCTTGAGATTCCGCGCCGATGGCACCCAGTCCGGCGTGATGCGCAGCTTCTCGGTGACCAGGCGATTCCGCTGCTGAGCGAGTTCGCGCAGGCGTTTAACCTTCATGGTCGGCTCCTTTGATTTCCGCGCGGATGTATCTGGCGGCCTCTTGCGGCGTCATGTTGCTGTACATGTCGTCGCAAATCTCCGCCGCCCGCTCCATACCAGCCGCGCAAGCAAAGGCACACGCCGCCTTCCACGTCGTCCAAGCGGAGTACGCTGAGGCCAACGCATAACCGTCCCCAAGCCGATGGACGCGATCCTTGGGGTAATCCTCACCGAAGAAGTCAGCCTCGAACGCCTCGCGCACCTGGTCATTGGTCATCGACCTTCTCCCCCTTGCTGGCTGCGGGCTGGCACCAGGAGCACCGCGAGCACATTTCCATCTGCCCGATGATGGTGCCGACCTCGCTCGTCGGCTCTCCACACTGCGGGCATGTGCCAATTTGCTGCCCCGCATCGCTGGCTGGCGGCGTGGGCGCGGCTGGTATGCGATGTTTCGCGCAAAAACCACATGGGCACGTGGCGCGGGGAAGCCCGCTGCCGATGTGAATGCCGTCCTTGTATTGGCGTTCAATGTCATCGGCCGCCGACGGCACTCCCGCCCGCTGCCCGTCCGTGGCGCGGCGGTTCCAGGTTTCGAGAAGGTCGGCCCTTCCGGCGTCGTTGGCCGGAAACCGGAAGTCGGAATCCACCAGCAGGCAGCCATCGTCATGCTGGCCGACGGCGTAGTGCCACTCACGATTGGAGTGGACACGCATCGCACACCCGCAGAACGGGCACGGTTGCAGTTCAGCCATGTCCTTTCTCCTTGCGTGCCGCGTCGATGGCGGCGTCGAATGTGGGGCCGCGCAGTTCCATCCCTCCGAATAGCCAGTTCGGGTTGCCCATCTTGTACGACTGGACTTGGATGGCGGTGTCCCGCAGGAACCGATACCGCGCCGCGTCCTGCTCCAGCTCGCGGATGCGCTTCTCCGCCGCCTCGGCCCGCTGGCGCATATCGTCCCAGTCCTTGAGTCTGTCGGCGGCTTGGTTGCACCACGAATCACGGTCTGAGGTCAGCTCGCGGATGTGGGCGACGAGTTCCATCGCTTCGTCGATGTTCAGGCCGCCATACACGCCGATGCGGCGCTCAAGGTCGTTGAGGTCGTTCAGGTTCAGCTCAGCCATGGTTGCGCTCCCCCTCTGCCGCTTGCGAGGCGATGCGTCTCTTTGGGGCGATCCACACGCAAAGAAGAGCTACGCCTTGGAAATACGTGCGCTCGACTGCGTCCCACCAATTGCGATCGTTCAGTGCCGCATATGCGAAGTTTCCTGCCGCCACCATGATGAAAATGAAGCGTAGTCGCATCACGCCTCCTTCGACGCGGCGAGGGCGGCATCGCCTCTCTGCAAGCTCTCTGCATTCTCTTTGACGCTCTCTGCGTGCAAAGAGGCGGGGGCGGCTTGGGCGAGGATGGCGCGGACCAGCGCCGGCAGGTTCGCCGCCGCGTTGGAATTGCAGACGATCCACTGCCCGGCGTCGCCCTTGCGGGTCCATCCGTACTGTTCGGCGATCTCGAAGACGCGCTCATCCGTCAGCCCCTGCGCCCCGGTGGCGGCTTGCGGCGCGGTGTCGCCCATCTGGTTGTGCAGATCGGTGATAGCGGCTTCCAATCGGTGCGCCAGCGCGTCGCCCTTACCGGTAGTGGTGGCGACATGCTCGGCCCATTCCCCATCCTCCAGCATGCGTACCATCGCCTCGACGGCATCGCGCAGCGGGTCGTCCTGCCCCGTCCCTGCGGCGGGCGCGGCGAGTAGGGCGTAGAACGTCGAGCGCAGCTCCATAGCTTTGCGGCCCAAGCGGTTGCCGAGCGCCTTCGATTGTTTGCCGTGCGATACAAGCCCTGCAGCGGTCATTACGTCGGTCAGGAACCGGCTAACCTCCGTCCACGCATCCACCCCGCGCGCTTCCTCGGCGGGCGCGACGCTAAACGGATGACCGCAGTTCGGACAACGCGCCATAACCTCGTCAGCGCGCTCGCCTGCCGACACCACCTTCCATGCTTCACCGCCAGCCGGCGCGGCGGCCTGCTGCGCGCACGGCTGCGGGGCGGCGAAGAGGCGCGTCCCTGCGGGCAGCTCGACATACAGCTTGGCATGGTATGTCGGGGGTTCTCCGGGGACCATCGCCATGGTGAATACGTGTCCGACGGCCTGGTCGGTGGGTGCCGCACGGGACAGAACCTTGCGCTCAATGGCCCGGGCGAAGTTGATGTGCTCGTAAGCGATTCCGTCGTAATCGACACCTACCGTGTCGACCGCGGTTTCGCGGATGTCCTGCTCCGTCAGCCACACCGCCTCGGCTGTCGCCTGATGCGCGACGGCTGCGCGTGCCAGCCAGGCGCGCCGCGCTGACTCCTTGTGCGCCCATGCACTGGGCGCGACGTCGGTGGGCCACTGGCCGGTGCCCCACCAGGACTCGAAAGCTTCTTGCTCACCGACAGGCTGGGTTTGCTCAGTCATGGGTTTGATCCTTGAGGCAGTCGTCCACCACGCGCTTGATGGCCTGGTGGTGGAGGTAGGCGCCGAGCGCCATAAAAGCTGCGCACATCGCGAACGTGGCCACGATCACAATCTCAGCGCGCATCCCGACCTCCATTGGCCTTTGCGTACGGCTTCCAGCCGAGGGCCGGCAGCCCGGTGCGCTTGTCCTTCACCGCATTGCCTTTCTTGTCTACCTTGGGGGCGCGAACCATGACGCGCGGCGCATGAACGCGGGAGGTGCGTTCGGCCACCTCGATCCAGTCCTGAGCGAACTGGGGAGCATCGAAGGTCGGGCTCACTTGTGTAGGTTTGGCGCTGAGCAGGATCTGTTCGGCAGCGTCGTGAACCTGTTTGCGCCAATCCTCCATCGAGAGGCCCACCGCTGACACCTTCTTCTCAGCGCGCTTCAGCGCGAGGGTGAAGCTCATGCCGTACACACAGAATGCGGACATAGATTTCTCCGGATCTATCGTGACCGCCGTCAGGCGGGAATGACCTTGACCTTGCGGGCGCCGCGGCAGATGGCGTCGATCACCGCATCGATGCTGCAGGGGTAGACACCCGGGTAGGCGTACCGCCCGTCGATGTAGACGTGGAAGATCATGCGGACCTCCAGACAGGGGTAGTGGTCGCATCGGCGTCTAGGTAGGCGTGCAAGCCGAGGAGGGCGAGGGCGCCGACGGCGACAGCGAACCAGAAGAGAAGGGCGCGGAGGATGGTCACCGGACCGTCCCTCCGGCGCGCGCGATGGTGTCGGCCCGCTCGTCGGCGCGGGAGAGGCATTGGCCAGCCACGCCGTCCCGCGCATTGCGCTCGGTCCACACCATCAGCTGGCAGGGCGACATGAGCAGCAAGGCGTTGCGGATAATGACGTGCGCGCGCTCAAGCTCGTGCAGCAGCTCGGTGTGCGCGTCCTCGACGCTGGCCTTGCGGGCGGCGGCTTGATCGGCGGTCATGCTTGCCGTCCTGCGAAGTCGAAGGCCGTCAACACGTACTCGCGCACGTTCTTGACCTCGTAAAAGCGCGGCGGCATCAAATATTTCTCGATCCAGCCCTCGATCAGCGCCTCCAATTCGGCCTTTGCTTCAGGCGTCGAATCTGCGAAGTCCGCGGCGTAGTCGCCGCCGATCTCGTAGGCGTACTCCCCGATCATGTCGAGGACATTGTCGACGCGGAACAGGTCAGCTGCTTTGGGGCGATGCGCCTCTCCGACGTACACGACATCGCCGGCACTCAGCGTATCGCCGTAGGTGTCCAGCAGATCGTCCACGCTGTCGCAGTTGAAGGTCTCGTTGTCGCGCGACCAGCACTGCTCGACTGGTGCGCAGGCATTCGTGGCGTCAGCCATGGCTCAGCCCTCCGCGCCACCGCGAACAACACCAACAGCGATCACCACGATCGCCAGCCACACCGCACCGATGAAAAGCATGAATTGCCCCATCCCGCATCTCCGAAATTGTCGATCCGGGTTGTAGTAAAGCATGCTTTATTTAAATGCGCAAGTATGCTTTAGGTCAGTCCTCCAGTACTCGAGCCAAAACCTTGGTCATCACCACGGCGGAAAGCCGCCGGGAAGTGGTGAAGACCCCGCTAAGTTCGTACGCGAGTTCTCCAGTCGGTAGACGTTCGATAACGATCGTGTCTCTGCTTGCGCTGTCGAGTGTTGCCTTCTGTGAGTGACCCCGTCCGGCTCTGAAGGCGTGCAAGTCCACAACATCCGCCATGAAGCTCTCCGGTGCCCGCCGTGTGTCCGGCGGTATTTCCTGAGCTATCGACATAGCGGCCGCGCAATTGCCGTTGGACCCCACTTCAGAGGGGTGCAGATTTGTCTGCAAATGCCGTCGAGGCTGCGCGCCGGAAACGAAAAAGCCCGCCAAGTGGCGGGCTTCTGTGTTCGGTGGCGAGCGTTAGGACGCCTTTCGCCGGCGATGCGGGCTCTCGGCGGCCTCTATCACGCCGCGGGGGGCGGGGCGCCCCCAGTCGTCCTGGCGCTCAAGGCTCGCAGCCAGGAACGCCGCAACTACCGCGTCCAGTCCTTCCTTTTGCTTGGGGGTAAGGCGTTCGTACTCAGCGCGGCTGGCACGGAACGGCCATGCCTGCGGCACTTCCGCTTGCGCCTGGGGCGAGCCGGCTCCGGTGGCCAGCCAGTACGCATCGACTCCAAGGAAGCGCGCCGCCTTCACCGAATTCTCGGCAGTCAGCGCCTTCGTCTTTCCGAGCAACACCTGCGACACAGCCTGAACGCTGATGCTGAGGTCATCGGCCAGGTCTTGCCGATCCTTCCCGGAGAGGTCGAGAGCTTGGGCGAGTCGTTCGCCATAGGTGCTTGCCATGGCGAAAGCATACTTACATGCCACTAAAGCATGGTTGCTATCTTCGCTAAAGAATGCTTTAATTCCCGGCATGGAAAAGTCCAAGGCAACAGCCCTTCTAGGTGGAACGACGTCGGCAGCCGCCGAGGCGATCGGCATCTCGCCGCAGGCCTACTCGCAGTGGCCTGACCAGTTGCCCAAGCGCCTCGCGGACCGCGTCGTCGCGGCCATTGCTCGTCGGCACCTTCCTGCGTCGCTCATTGGTGTCGAGGAGACGCATGCCGCGACTTCTGGTGGCCGTGCCGGGGGCTGAGGTCTTCCTCGAGAACAAAGACCAGCAGTTCGAGCTGCGAGAGCAGGCGGCGCGCCAGCTGCAGACACGCGAGCGCGGCCTGTCTCTGGTCCATCGAGGAGGCCACCGGCCCGTATGGCCTTCCTTCACCTGTTGCGAGCCACTTGGCTGAAACACCGAGGACACGGGCAATCGCATCGGTATGGCGGCTTCCACGGGCATTGCGGTTCGGGTTGCAGAGGTAGTTGACGGACTGATGGCGCATGCCGACGCGCTCGGCAAGAGCGGCTTGCGATAGGGGTGGATTGACCTGGGCCATCGCCCAGCGCAGTCGATCACTGTAGGTCTGCATGCGGGGCAGTGTGTCATCGGTCGCATGCAGATGTGTCTGCAGATTCCCGGCAGAAATTTCTGCAGGGCAGGGCGGTGAAGGACATGAGGCGGCTCGTTTTTGTTGTTGAGGCGAGTCTAGAAGGCAACGGGGAAAGAGGCATGCGAAACGGATCGCAGAAAACACTGATTGGCCTGGTGCGTGAGCACGTGAACGCGTGCCGGAAGGCTTTGCAATGGAGCCGCGAGGCGGTGGCGGATGTCATTGTCGAGGCGCACGAGCGGATCGACGGCCCGGCGACGACGGGCATTCGCTTCGAGCCGAAGACGACCGACACCTTCACGCGAGCGAAGGTCAACGCGGACCGGATCTTCCGCTGGCTGGATGACGACTCGAAGGACAACAACCTTCTGCCGGCCAACTTCCTGCCTTCGGTGTTGGCCGGTCTGCCGGTGGAAGAGCGCATCGCGCTTCTGAACGACATCCTCGCGCCGCTGGGTTTGACGGTGCGTCGCCTGGACGGCGACACGCACGAGACGCAGAGCGCGACGAAACACCTCGTCGCGATCGCGAGGGAGGTTGCTGAGGCGCAGTCCGCGGTGGCGAACCTAATTGATGGCGCCACGCTGCCCGAACTGCAGCGCGCCGAGCGCGAGCTGGCGGAGGCAGAGCGCGCGATCACGCAGGCGCGGGAGGACGTCGCCGCGCAACTGAACAGCAGCCTGCGGGTGGTCGCATGAACCTGCGCCATTTGAGCGAAGGCCTCGTCTACCGCCTGCCGAGCGGCAAGCGCACCAAGTTCGCGCGCTACGTCGCCAAGACCGCCACTTACTTGTTCGTCTACGAGGACGACGGCAGCGACATCCAGGACCGCAAGGTTCCGCTGACCGAGCGCATTGCGGCCCTCGCCGTACCGGAGCTGGGCCAATGATCCACGAGCTGATGCCGCGCCAGGCGGTCCGGGAGCAGGGCGCCGAAGCGTTCCGCCGCGGCGCTACCGAGCACGACAACCCGCACTGGCCGCCGGGCACCGACGCCTATCTGGAATGGCTCTCCGGCTTCAAGACCGAGCAATACAAGGCCGCAAAGGCCGCGTAGGGGGAACGCATGCACACCGCCGTCGCGCAAACGAGCATCCGCAACTACCAGCGGATGAAGACCACAGGGGAACTGGGCCGCGTCCAGCAGGAAATCATGGACGTGATCGGCGCCTTCCCGCACGACTACTCGCTGCAGGAGATTGCCCAGGCGAGCGGCCTGGCGATCAACACGGTCAGCGGCCGGGTGAACGAGCTGCGGGCGAAGGGCCAGCTGGAGCAGGGGCCGAGCCGCCCGTGCAAGGTGACCGGCCGGACGATCCGCCCGGTGCGCCGGCCGAGCCCGCAGAGGAGCCTGTTCTGATGCAGTCCAGCAACCCCACGTCGTCAAGGTGCAGCTCGTTGCGGACTGTTGGTCGCGGGATGCGCGGACCGGCCGACCTTGAGTCTTTCCGCACAGTCCGTGTACACGGCGTTCAGCGCGTCGTGAATGAACGTTATGACGCCTATCCAACGATTCAGTTCGGTTTGCCTTTGATCGTCGGTAAGAAGGGGGCCGGCGAAATCGTCTTTTATAAGCGCCAAGGAACGCTTCAGTTGACCGAGTCTGGCGATGGCGTGAGCGAACGTAATTGCCGCGTCCTTCGAAACTTCAGTCAAGGCAGTTGCCTGAGCCGGATGGAGAACCTGCATCTGCTCGATGATGTCGGCAAGGTTGGATGCTGTCGTCGCGGTTACCGGCTGGCCAAGACGGTCGCGCACGAACGTGCGTGCCGCATCGAGCCCCGCGAGGATGTATTCGATCTCAGGAAGCAAGGAACCTACCGCTATGCGCGCGTGGACTTCGCCTTCTCTGTGTCTCCTGATTTGATCAGAGACAGCAATCGTTACGGCTGCGGCTGTCGCGCCCACGGTTCCAAGAGCGGAAAGAACTGTCCAACCGTCCGTCTGCGGGGCGAACTGCCACGTCGTAGCCAGAGCAACCCCTCCCACGAAGCCAGCGAGGATGGAACCGAGAATCGCCTTGCGCGAATGAATATCCAATGTTTCGCCCCCCACGTTCATTGCGCGGGGATCGTAGCATGAGCGCACTCGCAACCGTCATCGCCAACGGCAAGGCCGTTCGCATCAATCCGTTGCTGCATCCCGACATGCTTTGTCACGGACAGCAATGCTACCTCCGCATTCCAGGGGTCTGCCGGAATGATCCGGCCACCGTGGTGCCGGCGCACTCCAATCAACTGAGGGACGGGAAGGGCAAAGGCCTGAAGGCGAACGACCGGATGACGGTACCGGGTTGCTTCTGGTGTCACGCCGAGCTCGACCAGGGAAAGCGGCTCACCAAGGAGCAGCGACGGGAGCTCTGGGATCGTGCTTACGACCGGTGGGCCGCGTACCGCCAGAAGCAATACGGCGTGCCGGCAGCGCGCCAAGAGGAGGCAGCATGAGCACCACCATCATGTCCGTGCGCATTCAGTTTGGCGAACAGTCGGCCGGCCTCCGTCGTTGTCGATTAGCCCCGCAGTTGGGGACTGTATTGCAGGAGCTTGCGGCCGTGTTCAAACGCGGCGTGCTGAAGCTGCTCAAGCGTTCTCCCCTCGCGACACATCACAAAGGAAATGGTCAGCTTACACGCGTGGTCGGGGCTCGATCCCCGGTCCCGGACGAGTTCCATTGTGACCCGAATGAGGTCATCGCCCAAAGGGCCCGGGGTGGACTCTTCAATGGTGAGCCTGCTAACCCGCCCGGCGTAAGCGAGCGCTTCGGGATCTTCGTAGTTCGCAGTCGGCATCGTGGATCCATTTCTGTTGATGGGCGGCCATTGTCGCACGCTGGCCGGAGGTGCCTTGCATGAGCTGGGAGGCAGTCACCTGGGCCGGCAAACAGCGTACCGGCCGTTCCACATCGAAGAGCGTCCTGACGTGGATGGCGAACTGCGCGGCGATGCCGCAGCTGCGCGCCTTCACGTCGATGGCCTACCTGGTGGAGATGACCGAGCTCAATGAGAAGACCGTCACCGCGGCGATCAAGCATCTCGAGGAGCTGGGTTTGATCACCGACACTGGCGAGCGCACCGGCGCCACGCGCCAGATCCGCGTCTACCAGCTGAACGTCGATGTCGACGCCGATGCGGGTGAAGGATCGGAAGGCCACCAAAAACGGAACCCTTCCAAGAACGGAAGCCTTCCGAAAACGGAGTCGAAGCCCACCAAAAACGGAGGCAAAGCCCCCCAAAAACGGAGCGAAAGCCCCCCAAAAACGGTGGCCGTAACAGGAGGAACAAAAGAGGAACAGGAAGAAACCAAAGCGCGCGCGGGGCGCGCGAGTGGATCGGTTCAACTTCCTGACTGGCTTCCCGAGGATCTGTGGGCTCACTGGCAAGCCCACCGCAAGGCAAAGAAAGCGCCGCTGACCCCATACGCCGCCGAGCTATCGATCCGCGTGCTGGATCGCCTGCGGGGCGAGGGGCATGACCCGGTGGCCGTGATCAACGAAAGCATCCTGCGCGGGTGGACGGGGTTGTTCCCGCTCAAGGCGCCGGGCCAAGCCACGCCGGCCGGCGCTTCGTCGGTGCCACCGACCTGGTGGGAGAGCGCGGAAGGTGTCCGCCAGATGGGCGCGAGCATCGGCCTGCCGTACGACGGCAAGGAAAACGCCCGCCGGTACATGTTCCGGGTGTTCAAGGCGGCGGGCCCCGGCCCGTGGGTCGAGCGCGAACTGACCGCGGCGGCCCGGATGAACGAGTTCGAGTACGAAAGGGTTTTCGCCTACTTCATGGGCGAGAAGCCGGCCACCGCGCAGCAGATGGCGCAGCGCGCGGCGGAACAGCAGCAAGGCGCCACGGCATGACCAGCATGTGGGGAAAGTGGGGAAATGCGAACGGACGAAGAGTATCGGCACGAGTGCGAGGCAAGGCGGCTGGCGGTGATGCCGGATTGGCGGGTGACGGACGAGCTTCGAGCAGTGGAGAAGGCCAGGGGTTTGGTGGAGGCGCAGCGGCTGGCGGCAACCATCCGGGAGCTGCGTCGAAAGGGAAGAGCAAGTATCGAAACACCCGTGTATCGCTGAATGGCATGAAGTTCGACAGCCGGCGGGAGATGGAGCGGTACATCCACCTGGCGGAGATGGAGCGAGAGGGCAGGATCAGCGGCCTGCGGCGGCAGGTGGTGTACGAGCTGGCGCCCGGGGTGGTGATCCAGGGCCGGAAGCGGCCGGCGCTGCGGTACGTCGCGGACTTCGTCTACCGGGACGGCGAGGGGCGTGAGGTCACCGAGGACGTGAAAGGGAAGATCACCGAGGGATACCGGATCAAGCGGCATCTGATGGCGGTGATGGGCATCGAAATCAAGGAGATCAAGTGAGCGCAATCGAAATCAACCGATCGGAAGTGAACGAGGTCCAGTACTCCGCCACCCTGGGCCAGGTGCAGATCGAAGGGCTGATCGCGGAGGCGGTCGCGAAGGCTGCCGGCGTGGACCTGGCAAGCGCCGGTGTGCGCGTGAAGAAAGTCGAGCTGATCACCAGCGACAAGGTGATCGGATTCGAGACCAGCGCGGCTTGCGAGATCGTGGTCGACCGTCTGCCCGCCGCGCCGGAGGAGACCGCATCGTGAAGGTCAACGGTGTGGTGGTACCTGTTGAGGCCCTGGACAAGGCACGGCGCTACATGGCGCGCCGGAGCCGTTTCACGGCGACCAACGTCATGGGCGTCATCGCGGAGGCGCTTCACGACGCCGGAATGCCGGGGCAGGTGGATGTGGCGTACCGCGCTGCCGACCGGCTGCTGCAGCAAGAGCGGAAGGCGGGCCGCATCGTCTTCATCTCTGGATCCTGGCGCAACGTGGGGGAGGCCTGACCATGCGCTGGACACCAGAAGACGAGGCGAAGCTGCGCGAGCTGTATAGCCCGGCCAAGACGTTCAAGGAAATAGGCGATCAGCTGGGGCGATCGAAGGACGCGGTGCAGATGAAGGCGGCAGAACTGGGTCTGGGCCCCAAGCCGTACAGGGGGTACCGCTCCACCATCTGGCCGCTGATCGAGGAGATCTGCAAGGACGGCCGCGCCCGCACGGTGCACGAGCTGTCCGCGCTGACTGGGGCATCCCGCGTCGCGATCGACCGACTCATGAAGGACCGCCACGACGACGGTCTGGCTCACGTTGCGGACTGGTTGCCGACCGAGCGCGGCCCCAAGGCCCCTCTGTGGCTGCCGGTGCCAGGCAAGGACGCCAAGAGACCCAAGGCAACGACTCCAGCCGAACGCCAGGCGGCTCGCATGCGCCGGATGAAGGAGGAGGATCCGCTGCGCTACAAGGCGATCATCGACCGTTGCACCATCCGGCGGAAGCTGAAGAAGGGGCTCGTTCTCGCGCATCAGCATCCAATCGTCCAGGCGCTGTTTGGCATGGGTGCGCCGGCATGACGGTCGAGGTCAAGGGCGGCGCGCTGGCGAAGCTGGCCGGCATCTGGTGCCGGGAGCCAGGCTTCTGGGACTTCCTGATGCACCGGACGGGCGAGCCGGTGTACAGCGAGTCGACGGCGGCCGCGGTGGTGCGCAAGCTTTGCGACGTGACCAGCCGGGCGGAGCTGGACAGCGTGCCGAAGGCGGAGGCCCACTTCCACGTGCGAGTCAGGCTGCCATACATGCGATGGATGCAGGGAGTCAAGCGATGGGAGCGCTGATCGTGGTGCTGGCGGTGGCAGCGTGGGTCGGTGTCTGCAAGGCGATCGGTGCCGACGACATTGCGATGTACGCAGGGAGCATCGTCATCGGCTGGGCGGTGGCGAGATTGGGATAGGGCAGCAGGGCAGGTATGGGTTTGACAGGACGGGGAGATCAGGGGATGAGGAACGCAGTATTCGCCGACACGCGCCAGGCGCTGTATGTCGCGCACATGGTGATGGCGCTGCCGCCGCGGCAGGGTTCGCCGTTTCGCACGTCGCTGATCCGCATGCTGGAGGGCGCGCCGCGGCTGAGCGCCACGCAATCTGACTGGCTCGAGCAGCTGCGCGGGCAGCCAGGCGACAGCACGGTCAATTTCAGCGGCCTGACGTCCGACGAGGTGCGCGGCCAATGCGCGATGGTGGTATCGGCCGTCGACTCGAAGCTGCCGGCGCCGGAGCGGGCCGTGATCCGGGCTCGCTTCATCCCGGCCGAGTATGAGGAGATGGTGCGCGGCGACAAGTACAGCCGTCGGTTCTTCTACAGCCGGGAGCGTGTCGAGGCGATCCGCTACCTGGCCGACTGGCTGGCGCCGACGGTGACCGCGGTGAGCCGCGACGCGCTTGACTTCTTGATCGCCAAGGCATTCGCCAATCACCAGAAGCTGGTCATCAGCTATCGGCAGCTGGCTGATCAGTTCGGCGGCAACCACATGACCTATGCCCGCGCCTTCGCGACCGTGCGCGATCGCATGCGCGAGCTCGAGGCAGTCGCGGTCGATCGGCTCACGCCGTACTTCGAAGCGAGCGGCTTGATCGAGGTCATTGAAGAGGCGGCTTGACAAGCTGTTACAGCGACCCTAGAATTTTCCCAAATTGCAGAAGTGCAACCAAAGCCCGCCCGGTTCACGCCGAGCGGGCTTTTTCATTGCTGCCCTACGTTACTGCAGGGTAGATGCGTGCGACCGGAGACGGGACCGTGTAAGAGCCTCAATTTGCTTGAAGAGCGGATTGACTTCGTCTCGGGCGGCTTCCCAGGCTTTTCGATGGTAGCTGTGGTCGTCCGCCTCATGACTAACCCTTCTGGCCACTATGCTGGACCACAGCTTTTCGATAATGCTGTCATACATTCCCTTCAGATCATCAGGGAAGAAGATCGCTTGAGAGGCCATATAGGTCCGCAGTTCGAAAAACTGTTTCTCGACTTTCGATAGCCGGTGCCAGAACTCGATTCGGATATAAGTGTCCAGCTTGTTATCCGCGTTCCGGATCTCATTCCGCTGCGTTCCCGTGAGCTTGCTGCCCGCTAAATACTCTTCAAGCTGATCGGAGTTCATCCGATCCAAGTCTGGATGTTGCGATGTCGGAGAAACGAACCATTCGACCCTGGCCTTCGTCTGCTCGAGCAGCTTCCATGCTTCGGGGAGTGCCATAAATTCCCTCTCCTGGAGCTTTAGCGTGCCGCTCAGTAGTGCGTCAATTTGGATCCGAAGCCGTTGCAGCTCCTTAGCTTGATCATGCTTTAGTGCGTCAAGTCGCTCATTGAATCGGTTGTCTATCCAAGCCTTCGCTAAGTACTTGAACGCTTGGTAGGCGATTAACGTAGCACCGCCGCCGACAAGTACTACTTGCCCAATTAGCTGCGCGAGACTCTCGTACAAATTCACGACGTCCAAGATTAGGCTCCTTTGGGTTTGTGCGGGAAGTATAGCCACGTGCCGCCCGGCTAGAGCCGTTTGCATTGACGTGGAGGAAATCCATGGCCCAACGGCGGGTAAGGATGCTGGCTGCTCGCGTTGGAATGGCCAAGGCAAGTGTCCGGACAGTGCAGCCTGGCTCTTGGCGAATTGAAGGATTAACCAGCAGCCAACGAGGATATGGATACCGCTGGCAAAAGGCGAGGGCGGCTTTCCTGCGTGAGCACCCATTCTGCGTGTACTGCGTGCGAGAGATGGGCATCGGTGCTACCTCGGTGGCCGAGACCATCCTCGAGTGCGCGGCCCGGGGGCTGATCGTGCCCTACGGCAACGTGGTGGACCACATCAAGCCGCATCGTGGTGACCAGGCACTGTTCTGGGATCGCTCGAACTGGCAGACTTGCTGTGCAATGCACCACAGCCGCGACAAGCAGCGTGAGGAATCGATGGGATGACCCGCCAGCGGGTGGCTGGCGGGGGCGTGTTACTTGCCTAGGTATTTCTGGACGTCGGTCACCATCACACCCACCTTCGCGACAGCATTCTTGAGGGCTTGCGGCGTGACGCCGAACCGTGCGGACCAGTAGTGCAGTTCCCATTGCTCGTTGACATTGATTCGGCTGCGGTCAGCAGGCCCGCGCTTTTGCAGATCATCGGACATGTTGTCTCCTATGGCGCCGCCAAACGGTGGCGGCGACATTGTGACCAGTACGGCTGTCAGTTCGGTACCCCACTTTCGGGTCATTCGTTAACCCGAAAGTGAATGGGGGGCACCGTAAAAGTCGAGGCAAGCCCTGTCTTCTAGACCGCCCGTTCCCTCACGCGCAGAAAATTTCCCGCCGCACGGAATTTGTTAAAGCTTTAACATCCCGTCCGCTTTAACAAGCGGGCGCAAGCCATTGAAGAGAAAGGGGTTTCCACGCGGGCGGTGTTTAACATCCGAGCCACCGTGGACCACAAATTGACATGGCGCTGACCGGCAAAAAACAGAAGTTTGCCGAGGCGAAAGCGCGAGGTCTATCCAACAAGGACGCGGCTATCGCCGCCGGCTACAGCGCGAGCTCCGCAGCCGCTCAGGGCTCTCGCCTGGCGAAAGACGCCGACGTTGTCGCGCACCTGAATCGGAAAACCAAGGCCAAGGCGGCGAAGAGGACCGCTCCGCCGCCGAAGGTGGCGCCCGTCGAAGAGCGGCGGGCCCGTGAGCCCGAGACGCTCGACGAGGAAGCTGCGATTGCCTCCTTCGACTGGGAGCAGGCTACACGGTTCTCGGACCCGAAAGCCTTCCTCAAGGCGGTCATGAACGACATGGAGACGGAGCCCAAGCTGCGCGTCTTCGCTGCCAAAGAACTGATGCCGTACTACCACCGGAAGCTCGGCGATACCGGAAAGAAGGAAGAGCGGAAGGACGCAGCGAGTAAGGCGGCGAGCGGACGCTTTGCCGCAGCGCCCCCGCCTTTGCGCGCCGTGAAATGACGATATGGAATGGTCTACTGCATGTCCCGATTGGGCTGAGCGCCTGCAGTCGGGGCGGTCGATCATTCCGCCGCCAATCTTCCCTGATCAGGCTGAGCTGGCGCTGTCCATCTTCAAGGAACTGCGCATCGTTGACGCGCCAGGAAGCCCGACGTTCGGAGAGGCCTGCGCGGAGTGGGTGTTCGACCTGGTTGCATCGATCTTCGGCGCCTATGACCCCGAGTCGGGGCGCCGGCTGATCACCGAATGGTTCGTCTGCCTGCCGAAGAAGAACTCGAAGTCGACCATCGCGGCCGGGATCATGATGACGGCCCTGATTTTGAATTGGCGGCAGTCCGCAGAGTTCAGCATCCTGGCCCCGACCATCGAGATCGCAAACAACAGCTTCGGTCCGGCGCGCGACTTCTGCTCGGAGCGTGTTGACGAAGAGCTGAACGCACTGATGCATGTGCAGACGCACATCAAGACGATCACACATCGGGAAAGCAATGCGACGCTGAAGGTGGTCGCGGCCGACTCCAATACGGTTGGCGGGAAGAAAAGCGTCGGCACGCTGGTCGACGAGCTGTGGCTGTTTGGCAAGCAGGCCAACGCGGAGAACATGCTGCGCGAGGCGATCGGTGGCCTGGCCTCGCGGCCCGAGGGATTCGTATCTACCTGACGACGCAGAGTGATGACCCTCCCGCAGGGGTGTTCAAGCAGAAGCTGCAGTACGCACGGGACGTGCGGGACGGCAAGATCGTCGACAAGAGCTTCGTTCCGATCATCTTCGAACACCCGCCAGAGATGGTGAAGCGAGGTGACCACCTGAAGGTGGAAAACCTCGCGATGGTTAACCCGAACTTGGGGTACTCGGTCGACCGGGCATTCCTCGAGCGCGAGTTTCGCAAAGCTCAAGAGGGCGGTGAGGAATCATTCCGCGGCTTCATGGCGAAGCACGGAAACGTCGAGATCGGCTTGGCGCTCCGGTCCAACAGTTGGGCCGGCGCCCTCTTCTGGGAGCAGCAGGCGCGCACAGGGCTCACCTTGCGAGACCTGATCCGACGTTGCGAAGTGATAGACGCCGGCATCGACGGTGGTGGCCTCGATGACCTTCTGGGCTTGGCCGCCGCCGGCCGCGACCGCGAGACGGGAGAATGGCTAACCTGGTGTAAGGCATGGGCCCATCCGACCGTGCTCGAGCGCCGCAAGTCGGAAGCGTCGAAGCTGCTGGATCTGCAGAAGGTTGGCGAGCTAGTGATCGTCGAGAGGATCGGCGAGGACGTCGAGCAGCTGGCGGAGGACGTGAAACTGATCTATGACGCCGGTCTGCTGGACAAGATCGGTGTCGATCCCAGTGGGATCGGAGCCGTACTGGACGCGCTCGAAGCTGTCGGGATTCCCCGGGAGCTGGTAATCGGCATTTCGCAGGGATACAAGCTCAACGGAACTATCAAGACGACAGAGCGGAAGCTTGCCGAAGGAGCGCTTTGGCACGGTGGAACGGCGCTGATGAACTGGTGCGTCGGTAACGCGAAGGTCGAGCCGAAGGGAAATGCGATCTTGATCACGAAGCAGGCCAGCGGCACAGCGAAGATTGATCCCCTCATGGCACTGTTCAATGCCGTCGAGCTGTTGTCGCTCAATCCCGAGGCGAAGAAGTCGTCCGTTTACGAATCTCGCGGTATCCGTTTCCTCTGAGGCCTAGATGAGTGTTCTCGATTTCTTCCGGCGTGCGGGCACGCGGGAGGCCCAAGGCCGCCCATCGGAAGCCTCGGTACCGCGGGCGGAGCTTCCGGCCGGCATGACATTCACGGGCTTGGATGATCCAGCCCTCCTCGAGTACATCCGCCGTGGCCAGGATGGACTTGACGACAATCGCGCCCGCCGCTTGCGCAATATGGCGGTGCTTCGGTGCCTTAGCCTCATCTCGGGTGCCATCGGCCGTTTGCCGCTGAACCTGATTCACAACGGGACGGACATGCAGGTGGCCAAGGATCATCCGGCATATCGTCTGCTGAAGGTTAAGCCCAATGATTGGCAGACGCCCTTGGAGTTCAAGCGCCAGATTCAGATGAACACCATGCTGGACGGCCAGGCGTTCGCTCGAGTCGTTTGGTCTGGATCCCGACCGATTCGGTTGATCCCGTTGGCGCGCAAGTCCGTCAAGCCGCGGCTGACGGATTCGTGGCACATGGTCTACGACTACACGCGTCCGGATGGCGGAGTCGTGACACTGCCGGCGCGCGAGGTATTCCATCTCCGTGACCTTTCTCTGGACGGCGTCGATGGCATTTCTCGGATTCGTCTGGCTCGTGAGGCGCTTGATCTAGCCAGTCAAGCCGAGCGCGCCGCGTCGCGGACGTTTCAGACCGGCGTAATGGCCGGAGGCGCTATTGAAGTGCCGAAGGAGCTCTCCGAGAACGCATACACCCGGATGAAGCAATCCATGGAGGAGAACTACTCCGGCGCAGAGAACGCCGGGAAGTGGATGCTCCTCGAAGAGGGGGCAACGGCCAACAAGTGGTCGAGCACTGCGGCAGACGCCCAGCAGATCGAGAACCGAAATCACCAGATCGAAGAGGTCGCCCGCATGTGGGGCGTGCCGCGCCCCTTGCTGATGATGGATGACACCAGTTGGGGCAGTGGAATCGGCCAGCTGGGAATCTTCTTCGTGCAGTACACCTTGGCAGACTGGTTCACGGCCTGGGAGGAAGCGTGCGCAAGGTCGCTGTTGTCGGAGCGCGAGCTGGACGAGATGCAGTTCAAGTTCAACGAAGGCGCGTTGCTGCGCGGTACGTTGAAAGAACAGGCCGAGTTCTTTGCAAAGGCGCTCGGCGCCGGCGGCCAGAAGCCGTGGATGACGCAAAACGAAGTGCGCGGGCTATCCAACCTGCCTGAATCCGACGATCCGCAGGCGAACGACCTGCGCAACCCGCTCACACAGAAGGGCACCAGCGATGAGCCTCCTGAATCTGCCTGAGATCCGGGCCGACCACCGTCTGAACAGCGCTCAATTCGACCTGCGGCCTGACGCCGTCGAAAAGTGGCACCCCGAAGTCCGGGCGGCCAAGGGTGACGACGATACGACCATCTCCATCTACGACGCTATCGGCGAGAACTGGGACGGCACAGGTGTTACCTCCAAGCGTATCAGTGCCGCCCTACGCAGTATCGGATCGCGCGCGATCACCGTGAACATCAATTCGCCAGGCGGTGACTTCTTCGAAGGAGTGGCGATCTACAACCTGCTGCGCGAGCACAAGGCCAAGGTCACGGTCCAGGTGATGGGTGTGGCGGCATCTGCTGCGTCAGTCATCGCCATGGCTGGTGATGACATCCTCATGGGAGACGGCGCCTTCCTGATGATCCACAACGCCTGGGCGGTGGCGATCGGAAATCGGCATGACATGCGCGCCACTGCAGAGGTGCTGGAACCATTCGACGGAGCAATGGCAAAGGTCTACGCGGAGCGTTCGGGAATAAGTCCTGCCGAAGCGGCCGCGATGATGGACAGGGAATCGTGGATCGGGGCAGACGAAGCTGTCCAACTCGGTTTCGCGACCGGGCTGTTGGATAGCGCCGAAGTATCGCGCTCGGGCGGCACGTCGGCAGAACGCCGCGCAATGGCGGTTATCGAGGCATCCATGGCGAAAGCCGGATACACCCGCTCCGCCCGACGCGAGGCGTTCAAAGCTCTCTTTGCCGGCAAGCCGGGCGCTGCCGGAGAACCTGCCACGCCGCGCGCTGGCACCAGCGACATCAACTGGGTCGCAAGCAACCTCCTCAACTTCTAGGGAACGAAAATGCATCAAGCAAACCGAGTGCCGCGCGGCATCATGGCTGTTCGCGCGGAGGGCGGCGCTTCTCCTGAAATCAAAGCGCTGGTCGAGAACGTCAATCGCGCCTTCGAGGCATTCAAGGCCGAGCACACCAAGCAGCTCGATGCGATCAAGTCTGGTCTGCCGACTGCCGACATTACCGCGAAGGTCGAGAAGATTGACGCGCACGTCGCCGAACTGCAGAAGGCCGTGGACGACGCCGCTGTCAAGATGGCGGCAGCCCAGATGGGTGCGGGCGGCCGTCATCTGACGGATGCGGAGTACTCCGAGGCCTTCAGTGCGCACTTCAAGAAGGGCGACATCCAGGCGGCGCTGAATAAAGGGGCCGATGCAGAAGGCGGGTATCTCACCCCCGTCGAGTGGGACCGGACTATCACGGACAAGCTGGTGCTCGTCTCGCCGATGCGTCAGCTCGCCACGGTCACGCCGGTATCCGGCGCGGGTCTGACCAAGCTGTTCAACCTGGGAGGCACTGCGTCCGGCTGGGTCGGTGAAACGGCCGCTCGCCCGCAGACGAACACCGGCGCCTTTGCTTCGCTAGGCTTCGGATGGGGTGAAATCTATGCCAATCCGGCGGCCACCCAGCAGATCCTGGACGATTCGGCAATCGACCTCGAGTCCTGGTTGGCTGGCGAGGTCGAGACCGAGTTCGCCAAACAGGAAGGTGCGGCTTTCTTCTCCGGCGATGGGGCGAACAAGCCGTTCGGCATCCTGACTTATGTTACCGGCGGTGCCAATGCTGCGAAGCACCCGTTCGGAGCGATCAAGGCAGTGAACGGAGGCGATGCAGCGACGATCACGGCAGACGGAATTCTGGACGTGATCTATGACCTTCCCTCCGCCTTCACGGGAAACGCACGGTGGGCGATGAACCGCAAGACCCAGGGCGTTGTCCGCAAGCTGAAGGACGGCCAGGGGAACTACCTGTGGCAGCCGTCCTATGTTGCGGGTCAGCCCGCGACGCTGGCAGGGTTCCCTGTCACCGAGGTGCCCGACATGCCGGATGTGGCCGCTAACGCGGTTCCGGCCCTGTTCGGCGACTTCAAGCGGACCTACACCATCTTCGATCGCGTCGGCATCCGCGTTCTGCGTGATCCTTTCACGGCCAAGCCCTACGTCCTTTTCTACACGACGAAGCGCGTTGGTGGCGGTGTGCACAACCCCGAGCCGATGCGCGCTCTGAAGGTGGCGGCGGCCGTTTAACGGTCAGCTTCCGTTCGTTCGATGTAAGGAAGGGGCGACGACGTCGCCCCTTCTCTATTCAGAGGAAAGGCGATGCCGAAGCTTGTCAAGGCGTTCCGCGGCGTGGCGGATGGGGAGATCTATCCTCGCGAATTTCAGGTTGGCGAAGAGTGTCTGCCCGAGCTGATCCAAGGAGCCAAGGCCTTGGGCGCCATCGAGGACGAGTCGGACTCCGGGCTCACAGTCGCGCAGCTGCGCGAAGCGCTGAGCGCCAAGGGGATCGAATACAAGGCCACTGCGAAGAAAGCGGACCTTGAGGCGATGTTGGCGCGATCGATGGAAGGCGAGAACAGCGGCGAAGGCACGGCCGATGCTGCCGGGAACGCTTCCGACAGCGCTTCGGCTTCGGAGTAGTCATGGCGCTCGTGTCTCTCGATCTCGCGAGGGGGCATTGCCGGGCGGACCCAGGCGTCGAGGACGAACTGATCGGTCTTTACCTGGCGGCCGCTGAGCAGGCGGCGTTGGACTACCTCAGTCGGCAGGTGTTCGAGAGCGTTGAGGCCCTGAATGCAGCGGCCCAGGCGGGAACGGCTGGACCCAATGCAATGGTTGTCAATGCGGCCATCAAAGCTGCAATCCTGAAAACGACAGGCGATCTCTACGCCAATCGGGAAGACTCCGTGGTCGGCGCGAACGCAGTGGAGCTACCGCTGACCGCGCGGTCTCTGCTGCGCCCTCACCGCATCGTCCCAGGAGTGTGACATGGTCCGTGCTGGTCGCTTGAACCGACGCGTGCTGATACAGCGCCGGGGTACAACTCAGGACGACGCGGGTCAGCCGGTGCAGGGCGACTGGGTAGATTTCACCCAAGTTTGGGCGGACATCAAGCACAAGAGCGGGCTCGAGGCGGTCCGCTCAGACGTGCCCGCTTCGGTCGTCAACGCCAGCATCCGAATTCGCTATCGCACTGATGTGGACGCCACCATGCGCGTCCTCTATGGCGGGATCGTCTACGGTATCCAGGCGGTCTTGCCGGATGAAGCTGGGCGCCGGTTCGTCGATTTAGTTTGCCAGGTCGTGCCTGAGCGCGCGGAGTAGCGCCATGTCGACATCGTTCAATTTTGACGGTGACCTGGCCGCGGATCTGGACCAGATCGAGGACCGGCTCGTCAAGGAAGTGGTCCGGCCAACCGCCCGAGCTGGCGCGCTGGTCTTCTACGAGGAGGCGCGCAGGCTCGTTCCCGTCTATAAGGGCGAGCCGGTCATCAGGGCGAACGGGACGAAGATAAAGCCGGGGCAACTTCGCGACGCGATCTACCACGTGTATTCGGAGTCGGAGTCGACCGATGTCCGCGCGGCATATCAGGTCAGCTGGAACGCGGCCAAGGCGCCGCACGGCCATCTCGTCGAGTATGGCCATTGGCGCGTGAACAAGCTCGTGAAGACCCCAACGGGTTGGATGGCGACTACCGAGCGGCTGGCGGCGCCGGTTCGTGTGCCGGGCGTCGCTTTCATGCGCCGCGCCGGCGATCGTGCCGAGGCAGCGATCGAAGCGATGCGGCGGCGCGCGGCCGAGAAGGTCGCCGAAGTCCTGAGCGGCGACAACAGCGACAGCAAGGATGACGCATGACGGTGGAAGCGGAGATCGTCAGGGCGTTGGGCGGCCTGGTTGACGGTCGGGTGTATCCGGACACGGCACCCGAAGGCACGCAGTTGCCGTTCATCGTCTACCAGCAGGTCGGTGGGTCACCACTGGAATTCCTCGCCGGCGTGCCCGACAAGAAGAACGGCCGATTCCAGATCGAGGTCTGGTCCAAGCGGCGCGCGGAGGCAAGCGGCCTGATCCGGCAGGTGGAGGACATCGTCCGCACGGATTCCGTGCTGCTCGCCACCACGCTTGCCGGCGCGTTGGGCACCTATGACGACGTGCTGAACTGGTACGGCGCCAGGCAAGACTTCTCCATCTGGTTTTCGAGTTGACGCCCGTTCGGGCGCTTACCCAACGCCCGCAGCCGCGGGCATTTTTCGTTTACGGAGCCAACTATGTCGGTACGCCTTCCGAACGGTTCGATCTTTGCCATCGCTTCGGCGCTGGCCGCCGCGACGCCCGTCACGGCAATCACCAACGCTGCCCCGCCGGTTGCTTCCGCGGCCGGCCACACTCTGGTCGATGGCGACATCGTCACGATCGCGTCGGGCTGGACGCGACTGGACGGCCGCATCGGCCGCGTCGACAGCGCCGCCGCCGACAACTTCGCGTTGGAGGGTTTCGATGCGACCAGCACGCTGAACTATCCGCCCGGCAGCGGGGCCGGTTCGGTGCGCAAGATCAACACCTGGACCGAGATCCGGCAGACCCTGACGTCGACGAGCCAGGGCGGCGAGCAGCAGTTCTACACCTACTCGTTCCTGGAAGACACCGGCGACGACAAGCAGATCCCGACGACCCGCAGCGCGCGCTCCATCACGCTGACGATCGCAGATGATCCGACGCTGCCGCAGTACGCAGTGCTGAAGGAAGCCGACGAGGACCGGGAGCCGCGACCGATCCGGTTCCTGCTGCCGAACGGCGACGCCATCTACTTCATGGCCTACGTGTCGATGTCGGACATGCCGACCACCACGAAGAACGAGGCGATGGCGATCACGGTCACGCTGTCGCTGCTGGGCAAGCCGACCCGCTACAACGCCGCAGGTGCCTGATGTTCAAGATCACCCCCAATCCCACCTTCAAGGCGACGGTGACTATCGCCGTCCCTGGTGAGCAGGCTGCGAAGCTCAAGCTGGTATTCCGGCACAAGACGCGCGACGAAGCGCAGGCGTTCTTCCGGCGCGTTGCCGAGGAGGCCTCGGCCGACACCGGCGCCAATGCGCCTGCGCGAGAGCGCAAGGTGTTGGAGGAGATCGTGGCCGGCTGGGAGGACGTCGACCAGCCGTTCACTGGCGAGGCGCTGGAGGAACTGCTGCGGAACTACCACAACGCCTCCACCGCCATCCTCGATACCTACATGGAGCAGCTGACTCAGGCGCGCCGGGGAAACTGATTGAGGCGGCCCGCCGGATGTATTGGCGGGCGCCGCCGGAAGATGAACTCAGCGCCTTCGGGTTGAAGCTGTCCGACGTCATTCCGGACGACATCGAGGTCTGGCCCGACAACGAGGCGGCCGTGAGCATCTTCGTGCAGATGGGGACGCAGTGGCGCGTCGGTGTTGGCGGCCCTGTCGGGCTGGACTACAGCGCTCTCCGATTCGTCATGCGCATGCAGCGCGTGCCGCCCGCTGAGCAGCCCGATCTGTTCGAAGACATCCGCGTCATGGAGCACGCGGCCCTGGACGAGATGAGCGAGAGATGACATGAGCGAGGTAGTCGGGAAGGCCACCCTGCAGGCGGATGCCGACGTCTCGGGCATCAAGGCCGGGTTCGCCGAGGCGAAGAAGTCGGTCCAGGACTTCGAGCAGGCCGCGGCCAAGTCGGGACAGAACACCTCGCGGACCGTGCGCGGCATGGGAGAGTCCGCGCGCGATGCGTCCGAGAAGATGGATGCGGCGGCGCGCCGGTTCCTGCAAACGCTGGAGCGCCAAGCCGATCGCGCGGGGAAAACCGCCGCCGAGTATGCGGCGCTGCGCGCCCAGCAGCTGGGTGTGTCGGACGCCGCGGCGCCGTTCGTTGCGCGACTGAAGGCTGCGGAAACCTCTGTCGACAACCTGGGCATCTCGGCGAAGCAGACCGCCGCGGCGTTGCGCGGCGTGCCGGCGCAATTCACCGACATCGTTGCCCAGCTCGCCGGCGGGCAGAGCCCGATGCTGACCCTCGTCCAACAGGGCGGCCAGCTGAAGGACATGTTCGGCGGCATCGGACCCGCTGCTCGCGCCTTGGGCAATTACGTCGCTGGCTTGGTCAACCCGTTCTCCCTGAGCGCGGCGGCCGCGGCAGCGTTGGCATTGGCGTTCGAGCGCGGTCACCAGGAGTCGGTCGAGTACAACCGCGCGCTGCTGGCGACCGGCAACTACGCCGGCACGACCGCAGGCCAGCTCGCCGGCATGGCCCAGCGCATCAGCGAAACCGTCGGTACTCAGGGCGCCGCGGCTGAGGCCCTGACCCAGTTGGCATCGACTGGCAAGGTCGCCAGCGATCAATTCGAAAGCCTGGCCGCAGCAGCGCTGGAGTGGAAGAAGGCCACCGGTACCGCGATCGACGATACCGTCGCCAAGTACGTCCAGCTTGGTGAAGAGCCAGTCAAGGCAGCGCTCAAGCTGAACGAGCAGTATCACTTCCTGACCTTCGCTGTCTACGAGCAGATCAAGGCGCTGGAGGAGCAGGGGCAGAAGGACGAAGCCGCAGCGCTGGCCCAGAAGACGTTCGCGAGCGCGCTGCAGGCGCGGGCGCAGGAAATTCAGGCCAACCTCGGCTACGTCGAGCGCGCTTGGAGTGCCGTGGCCGGGGCCGCGAAAGCGGCTTGGGACAACATGCTCGGCATCGGCCGGGCGGCGTCGCTGGACGATTTGAAGGGACGGATGACCGCCATCCGGAACCAGATCGAGAGCATCGAATCTGGTGGTGCGTTCGCCAACAGCCAAGCTGGGGCGGCCTTCGGTGGCCGCTCCCGGGCTGCGCTGACGCAACTGCGCAAGCAGCTCGCCGAGCTCGAGGCGCAGGCGGCACCGATGGAAGCCGCCGCGGCAAAGGCGCAGAAGGATGCGGAAACCCAGCGCACGAACGAGGCCAAGATTGCGGCGCAGCAGCGCCTGGATGCCCAGGAGAAGGCAACTCGCACGCGGGCCCAGCAGCGCAAGGACGAGATCGATCAGCTCAAGCGTGACGCGCAGACACTCGGTCTCGCTGAGGAGGAGTACAACCGCCGCGTCGCGCTGATCAACGAGAAGTACAAGGATCCGCGCGGGCCGCGTGCCAAGGCATACACAGAAGACTACGCGACCCGCTACCTGGACCAGCTGCGGCAAACAGGAGCGGCGCTGCGCGCCCAGCTGGTCGATACGGACAAGCTGACGGCCGCCGAAAAGGCGCGCGCCGAGTTCGAGCAGCAGATCGCTGATATCAAGACCAAGAAGGTTCTGACGGCCGATCAGAAAAGCCTGCTGGCGCGGGAGACGGAAATCCGGCGCCAGCTCGAGCTCAATGTCGCCGCCAATGCAGAGGTCGAAGCGAAGAAGGCAGCGACGAAGGAGCAGGAGCGCCAAAACCGACTGCTGGAGCAGGCGCGGACCCAGGCGATTGGTATCGAGGCGCGGATCCGTGAGAGCGCGGCATCGCGCGCCGAACAGTACGACCGTCAACTGTCGGTGTTCGGTCTGGGCAGCCTGGCGCGTGAGCAGCTGGCTTCGACGCAGGCGGTGTATCGCGAGTTCGATCGCATCCGGACGGACTGGATCAAGACCATGTCCGAAAAGGGGCTGGTCGGCACCGATCTGTACGTCGACCAGATCAACCGGATCCGCGACGCACAGCAGGATGCGCTCTCGCAGCTGGACCAGTACTACGAATCCCTCCGCGAAAAGCAAGGGGACTGGAAGTACGGCGCGATGGCAGCCATGTCCGACTACCGCGACTACGCTGCCAACGTTGCCGACCAGACGGGCCGGCTGTTCGGCGGCCTGTTCCAGGGACTGGAGGATTCGGTCGTCAAGTTCGCGATGACGGGCAAGCTCAGTTTCGGCGATTTCGCCAAATCCGTGATCGCGGACCTCGCGCGCATCCAGGCGCGCACGGCGATCTCCGGACTCGCGCAGATGGGCATCAACTTTGTCGGCAGCCTGTTTGCCGCGGGCGCGGGCGCCGCGGCGACTTCTGGAAGTGCATGGAACGCGTTCAGCACTGGCCCCAGCGCCGCAGCGTACACGTCCACCACTGGCGCCACCGGCACGGGGATGTTCAGCAATCCGACGCCTATGTTCGGCGGCTTCCGGGCCGGCGGTGGCGACGTCGAAGCCGGCAAGGCCTATGTGGTAGGTGAGAAGCGCCCAGAAGTGTTCGTGCCGGCGCAGTCGGGCCGCATCCTGCCGAGTGTGGGCGGCGGTGACATCTACGTCAGCACGCAGGTGAACATGCAGGACGGAACCTCTCAGACTCACGTGAACGGCGGCGATGCTGCGCTCGGAAAGCAGGTGGGCGACATGGTTAATGCAGCCGTTTCCGACCGCCTGAACCGAGAGATGCGCCAGGGCGGTTTGCTCTGGAGGATGCGGATGGGGCAGGCATAAATGGCGATCGAAACCTTCAGTTGGCGTGCCGCCGGGCCAAGTGCGCAGGGCGATGTGACCCTGCGCACTCGCTCCGCCCAGTTCGGCGACGGCTACAAGCAGGTCGTTGCCGACGGGATCAACAACAAGCAGCAGACGTGGCCGATGAAGTTCGTCGGCGACGTGGTGCGCATCCACGCGATTACGGATTTCATCGACCGGCACGCCGGCTACAAGTCCTTCTACTGGACCCCTCCGGGTGGGGTCCAGGGTCTTTACCGAATCTCGCAGTACACGCCGGCCGTCGAGGCCGCCGGCGTGTACAGCTGCACCGCAACTTTCGAGCAGGCATTCCATCCCTGATATGGCAAAGCAAACGATTGGTCTCGGCACTCCCCCAGCGGGTACCGACGGGGATACCGTTCGCACCGGATTCGATAAGGCGAACAAGAACTTCGATGAGCTATACACCCGTGCCCAAGGCCGGCTGGCGAAGAACATCGCTGGGGGTGCCGGAACGGTGGCGCTTACGCCAGCGGAGGCCCTGAACGGAATCATCGATCTGATCGGAGCACTCTCAGGGGACAGGATCGTAACCGTCCCAGCGGATCTGCAGCAGTCCTGGGTAATCAGGAACAACACGACTGGATCGGGCTCCGTCACCATCAAGACTCCGGCCGGCACAGGCGCGATCGTGCCGCGCGGCGCCAGTTCTCTGATCTACAGTGATGGGGCCAACGTCGTCGACGTCAACGCACCGCTGTGGAAAGTCGGGCGAACGTTGCTCGCCACCAGACAGGTAGCGGGGCAGTCTGCGGTCACGTTCACGAGCGTGATGTCCGCCGCCTATGACGTCTACGAACTCGAGTTCATTGACCTGGCGGCCACTGCCGACAACTCCGCTCTGCATATGCAGGTCAGCGGCGACAACGGCGCCATCTGGCAGACGTCGGGATACGACTCGATCCTGTCGTCGGCCGGGAACACAAATACCGCTGTGAACCTGGTGAACCTGACCGCGCGCTCTGCAATCGTCTTCACGGAAGGTATTGGAAACGGAACGGCAAACGGGCGCCGCTGGCTGAGCGGAACGGCAAAACTGCACGGCTTTTCGCGAGCTGCCCATTGCAAAAGTGTCACATGGGACCTGACGGCCCGTCTGCAGAACGATGGGTTGTACCGTCTCAGCGGCTCGGGTGCGTGGATGGGGTCGTCCGCGCCGCTGAATGCGTTGCTGATCGCGATGTCCGGTAGCTCCTTTGCGAGCGGCACCATCAACCTGTACGGATCGAGCGCCGCATAGGGGAAACGATGGCAAAGATCAACTACGACATCCAGACGCTGGAGTCAGGCGAACGGGTGGAGTTGTTCGAGCTCGACGCCACGGGGATCGGTGGCGACCTGCTGCGCTTTCATGGCCATACGCAGGTGGGCCCCATCTGGTGGCAGGGTAACGAGTACTCGCCCTGGCCGATTCAAGGCGACGGTTTCGCGCGGACGGGCGAGGGGCAGCAACCAACGCCAACCCTTTCAGTGGGCAATGTGACCGGTGCCATCACGGCGATGTGCCTGTACCTGCAAGACATGGTCGGCGCCAAGCTGACGCGCCACGTAACGCTCGGCAAGTACCTCGACGCAGCAAACTTTCCGGGCGGCAATCCGACCGCCGACCCCACGGAGGAGTTACCTCCCGAAGTCTGGTACCTCGAGCAGAAGACCGAAGAGGACAACGTCGCGGTGACGTGGGAGCTGGCCAGTGCGCTTGACTTCGATGGCGTGCAGCTTCCTCGCCGCCAGATCGTCGCGAATGTCTGCTCTTGGCTGTCGATCGGTGGGTACCGCGGGCCGTACTGTGGCTACACCGGAACAGCGTACTTCGACAAGGACGACAACCCGGTCGCTGACCCCGCGCTTGACCGTTGCGGCGGTAGGCTGACGTCGTGCAAGTGCCGCTTCGGAGAAAACAATCCGCTTCCGTTCGGCTCGTTCCCGGCCGCGGACCTGATCCGATCGTGATATGAAGGCTTCCACTTTGAGGGCGGTGCGCAAACACGCGCAGGCTGAATACCCGCGCGAGTGTTGCGGCCTGGTCGTGGTGATCAAGGGACGAGAGCGATATGTTCCGTGTCGAAACGTGGCCGAAGGATCGGAGCACTTCGTGCTGCCCGCTGAGGACTACGCCGCGGCGGAGGACAAGGGCGAGGTTGTCGCTGTGGTGCACAGCCACCCCGACGCGCCGGCCTCGCCGAGCGAGGCGGACAGGGTGAGCTGCGAGACCTCTGGTCTTCCCTGGCACATCGTATCGTGGCCTGCGGACGACCTACGCACGATCACGCCGAGCGGCTACCAGGCTCCGCTGGTCGGCCGGCAGTTCGCGCATGGCGTGCTCGACTGCTACACGCTGATCCGTGACTGGTACCAGCGCGAGCGTGGCATTACGTTGCCAGACTTCCGGAGGCGTAATGATTGGTGGCTGCAGGGTCAGGACCTGTATATGCAGCACTACGCAGAGGCCGGCTTCATCGCCGTGTCGCAGGACCAGCCTGAGTTGCAGGGCGATGTCATTCTGATGCAGCTGCGCGCGGCGGTGCCGAACCACGCCGCTGTCTACCTTGGCGACGGAACGATGCTGCATCACCTGCATGGCCGGCTGTCGTCGCGCGACGTCTACGGCGGCTACTGGCAAGAGATCACCCGATGTGTCCTGAGGTATCGAGGATGAGCGAGAAGATCCGAACGATTCGGCTGTACGGCTATTTGGGCACGCGCTTCGGGCGGATCCACCGCATGGCGGTGGCCAGCGCCGCAGAGGCGGTGCGCGCGCTCAGTGTGATGGTGCCCGGCTTTCATGCCGAGCTAGTCAGCAGCCGCGATCGTGGCATTCGATATGCCGTCTTTGTCGGCAGACAGAATCTACGCGAGGACGAACTGGTGCTGCCGCCTGGACGCGATGACATCCGAATCGCGCCAGTGCTGCAAGGGGCAAAGCGGGCGGGCTTGTTTCAGACCATTCTGGGCGCCGCAATCATTGCCATTGCGTACTTCAACCCCTTCGGTTACCTGTCCGGTCCGATGGTGACCGCAGCGTACGGCATGGGCGCTTCCATGGCGCTGGGCGGCATCGTCCAGATGCTGTCGCCTCAAGCCCGGGGCCTATCGGCCGAAGACCGCCCCGAGAACAGGCCGAGCTACGCATTCAACGGGCCCGTGAACACCTCCGCGCAGGGTAACCCTGCGCCTCTGCTGTACGGCCGATTGACGGTTGGCAGTGCCGTGGTCTCGGCCGGCATCTACGCCGAGGACCAAGCCTAAGCAACCACTCGTGGTCATCTCATAGCCCCGCCGCGCGCGGGGCTTCTTCGTTGGTAGAACGATGCGCGCAGACATTATCGGTTATGGCGGCGGTAAGGGTGGCGGCGGCGGTCGCGCGCCAGTGGAAAGCCCGGACAGCCTCAATTCGATCGCATATGCGCGCGTGTTGGATCTGATCTCTGAAGGAGAGATTCGGGGCCTTGTCAATGGTTTGCAAAGCGTCTATCTGAACGAGACGCCGCTGATCAATCCGGACGGCTCCTCGAACTTCCAGAACGTTTCGATCGCCTATCGACTCGGCACGCAGGATCAGGACTACATCCCGGGATTCCCGGCTGCAGAGAGCGAAACTTCGATCGGAGTGACACTCACGTCCAGCACGCCATGGGCGCGAGCGGTGAACAACACCCAACTGTCGGCGGTCCGGGTCCGGCTCTCTGTGCCGGCGCTCTCCAAGACCAACACGACGAACGGCGACATCACCGGCTACAAGATCGAGTACGCGATCGACCTGGCTACCGATGGCGGCAGTTTCCAGCAGGTCATGTCGTCTGCCTTCGACGGCAAGACGACCAACAAGTACGAGCGCAGCCACCGGATCGATCTGCCGCCGGCGACCACTGGCTGGACGGTGCGTGTGCGCCGTGTCACGCCGAACGCGAACAGCGGCACGATCGCTGATACCACCATCGTCGAGTCGATCACCGAGATCATCGACGCGAAGTTACGGTACCCGAACAGCGCCATCGTCGGTATTCAGGTCGATGCGCGCCAGTTCAACTCGGTGCCGAGCCGGACCTATGACACCTACGGCCGCGTCATTCGTGTACCGAGCAACTACGATCCGGAGAGTCGCACCTACACCGGCACCTGGGACGGCACATTCAAGGTGGCTTGGACGGACAACCCGGCGTGGATCTTCTACGACCTGGTCCTTCATCCGCGTTACGGGCTCGGCGATCGCGTCAACGCGGCGATGGTCGACAAGTGGAGCCTGTACCAGATCGGCCAGTATTGCGACGAGCTGGTGCCGGATGGGAAGGGCGGCCAAGAGCCGCGATTCACGTGCAATCTCTACCTGCAGACGCGCGCCGATGCCTACAAGGTGCTACAGGACATCGCGTCGATATTCCGCGGCATGGCCTACTGGGCCGCGGGCAATGTGGTGGCCGTGGCGGACATGCCGAAGGACCCGGTCTACACCTTCACCGCGGCCAATGTGGTGGATGGCAAGTTCCGATACGCCGGCACGGCACGCAAGGCCCGCAAGACCGTGGCGCTGGTGAGCTGGAACGATCCGGCGGACTTCGGCCGCGCCAAGGTCGAGTATGTGCCAGACGAGGAGGGCATCGCGCGCTATGGTGTGCGCGAGACCGAGGTAACGGCCATCGGCTGCAAGAGTCAGGGGCAGGCGCAGCGCCTAGGGCAGTGGATCTTGCTGACCTCGCGCTACGAGACCGAATCGGTTTCGTTCTCCGTCGGCATGGATCACGCGCTGGTCCAGCCTGGCAGCATCGTCCGGATCGCCGATCCGTCGCGCGCCGGCCGGCGCATCGGTGGGCGGATTCGCTCGGCAAGCGGAAACTCCGTGACGCTGGACAAAGGTGACCAAGTGGCGGTAGGCGACACGCTGATCGTCACGCTGCCTTCCGGCGTGGCGCAGAGTCGTACGATTGACGTTGTGAATGGGGACACGGTCACGGTGACCGGCGCGTGGAGCGAGCCAGTCCAGCCGCAGTCGGTGTGGGCGGTGGAGAGCGCCGAGCTGAAGACGCAGCTCTTTCGCGTCATGTCGATCAGCGAAGGCGACGGGCTGACCGCAGACATCACCGCGCTGCAGTACGAGCCACAGAAGTTTGGCGCGGTGGACCACGGCACTCGCATCGATCCGCGGCCCATTAGCGTGATCCCTCCGTCGGTGCAGCCCCCGGCCACCAACGTAGCGCTGTCGACCTACTCGACCATTGACCAGGGGATCGCCGTCACGACGATGGTGATCAGCTGGACGCCGGCCGACAAGGCAATCGCCTACGAGGTGGAATGGCGGCGCGACAACAGCGAATGGGTGAGGGCAGGCCGCACTGGCTCGCAGAGCCTCGAGGTGCGGGGCATCTACGCCGGCACCTATGTGGCCCGCGTGCGCGCGATCAACGCGCTCGACGTGCCGTCCATCCCGGCCTACTCGCCAGAGACCGTGCTGCAGGGCAAGACGAGCCCGCCGCCGGTGGTGACGTCGCTGGTGGCCACCGGCCTCATCTTTGCGATCCGGCTGGATTGGGGGTTCCCGGAGGGGCCGCTGGACGTGGAGAGGACGGAGATCTGGTACAGCCAGACCAACAGCCGCGACGACGCCATCAAGATGGCGGACTTCGCTTTCCCGCAGAACAGCCACACCATCATGGGGCTGGCGGCCGGCGCGACGCTGTTCTTCTGGGCGCGCCTGGTGGACAAGTCGGGGAACATCGGTGAGTGGTACCCGGGCGGGCAGACCGGCGTGGCTGGGCAGTCGAGCTCGGACGCGACCGAGATCCTGGACTACCTGGCCGGGAAGATCGGCGACACGCAGCTCGCGAAGGACCTGCTGTCGAAGATCGACCGGATTGATCCGCCGTTCGCGGGGAGCATCGACGACTACGCGGGCGACTCGGGCGTCTTCGCTGGGATCGTGTCTGTGCAGTCGCTGATGCAGGAAGCCGACATGGCGCTGGCCGCGCAGCAGACCACGCTGCAGGCCACGCTCGACGGGAACACCGCGCTGGTGCAGACGACCGCCCAGGCGCTGGTTGCGCTCGACGGGAAGATCTCGGCCTCGTACACGATCAAGGTCGGCGTCACGCAGGACGGGAAGTACTACGGCGCCGGCATGGCGATCGGGATCGACAATGAGAGCGGCGTCGTGCAGTCGCAGGTGCTGTTCCAAGCTGACCGGTTCGCGCTGCTCAACCTGGTCAACGGCCAGATCTCGGCGCCGTTCGTGATCCAGAACGGGCAGACCTTCATCAATCAGGCCTTCATCGGCAATGCATCTATCGGGTCGGCCAAGTTTGCCGATTGGCTCGAGTCGGATGCGGTGAACAGCTTCGGTCAGCGGGTGCTGCGGATGAACTTCCGCACCGGGGCAATCGAGTTCAACGCCGCCAATGGCTCCGGACGACGGGAAAGCCGAGCCACCTACGACAAGTACTACAACGGGTCGGAGAGTTGGCCTCGGGTGCAGATCGGCGATTTGAGCGCGTGATATGGCCTACGGAATCAGAGTTCGAGATGCCGCGGGCAACATCACGCTCGACACCAGCTATCGCGCCGGGCGGATCATCGGCATGCTTCAAAGCGGAACGAACCCGGGGAGCATCAACGTCCCGGGTTTCTCTCAAGGAGAGGGATTCGCGATCGCCGTGCCATTTCAAGGGTCCGGAGTGTTCTGTCCTGTCGCGACCGTTTCCGGGAACGTCCTGTCCTGGGATTGGGTGGGCAGCACCTATCTTCAGTACAGGTCAAATTCCCTGATCGTCTATGGTGTCCGCTGATGTCCTTTGGCTTCCGAGTTCTTAACGACTGGGGGACGGTGCTGATTGACGACACGTTCGCCAATCTCGCGCTGATGTCCGTCAACAACTACACGACGGTGCCCACCACCAGATGGGGCGGTAGCGACCTGACGTTCTCGTTCACGTCTCAGTTCCCGATCTTCGCATTTCGTTGCGAGACGGCTTATGCGACAGTCGTCTCGGTCCATCAGAGTGGGAACACCTACACGGTGGGCATGCGGTGTTCTGGTAGTCCGGGGACGGCGATTCGCGTCTATCTGTTCGACCGCCCGACCGCACCAACGAGCGGCTGGGGGATCAGGGTGCGCGATGGAAATGGAGCGATCACGTTCGATTCGGGCTACTCGTACATGCGCTTGGATGGCGTGTACACAACCGACTCAGTGAACCCGCCGAAGACATGGACGCTACCAGCTGGCAAGCAGTACGCCGTAGTGCAAGGCGGGATGATCTATAGCGAGTTCTGGCTGTCCCCAGAGCCCCCCACAGATCCGAACGCTCGAGGAGACATCATCACGGAAGTCAGTGGAGTGAAGCTCCAGGGCAACATCATGGAGGCCTTCTACTACATCGAGCACGTGATCCCGAGCCAGCCCTTCTACAACGGCGCGTACGGCGGGATTGCCTCGTATCTGCTCGTCGACGTGACGAACATGGGATAGCTATTCGCTGCCGATCTTGAACGACCTGCCGCCGAGGGAACGAATGCGAAGGATCTCCGCGTCCTTAGCCGCTTTGTCGGCCTGGATCATGCGAGCGCGAGCATCTGCGCAGCTTGCCGATTTCGCTTCCAGGCATTCGTAATAGGCCTTGCCAGCGCTGCGGGCGATTTGCGCTGGATCGTTCGGGTTTGGCTCCATGGGGCGAGGCGCGTAGGAACCGCAGGCGCAGAGCGTGGCTGCAACCAGCGTTGCAGGCACAAGCGTGAAGATGCCTTTCATTGTGACCCTCGGTGTTTCTCGTTTTGGTGTTCTCGGCCTAAGCCGGCACCGTCATGGTACTGACGGCGCAGCGATGAAGCACCCCACCATCGTGGGATGCAGACGCGTCTGCAGTCATTCATCAGAGGCGTCTGCAGGATCGTAGTGAGAGGCAAGGCGGTTTACAAGCGACACGAGTCGCACGGTATCGCCGCAATCGTTTTTCATCCGAGCCCGCCATGCGCGGGCATTTTTCGTTTCTGGAGCCTCAATGCCATTCACTGATCCGGACCAGCTACCGGGCGGCAAGAACATGGCCGCCTTCCTCGACATGCTGGCGTACAGCGAAGGAACGTCGACGGTGGCCGGCAGCGACGACGGCTACAACGTGAACGTCGGCGGCAAGCTGTTCACCGGCTACGACCGGCACCCGCGCATCGTGGTGCCGACGCGCTGGGGCCTGAGCAACGCCGCCGGCCGCTACCAGATCATGGCGGCCGTGCCGGGGAAGATCCGGACCGACACGTGGGACTGGGCGAGCCGCGCCTGCGGCGTAGCCGACTTTACCCCGCGATCGCAGGACATCGTCGCTGCCTACTTGGTCAAGCGCCGTGGCGGGCTGCCCGACCTGCTGGCCGGCCGGTTCGCCGAGGCCGTGCGCAAGTGCCGGCAGGAATGGGCCAGCCTGCCCGGCGCCGGCTACGGCCAGCGCGAACACCGGCTGGAGACGTTGCGGGACGTCTACGTGGCGCACGGCGGTACCGACATCGAGGCGTAAGCCCACTGGAAAGGACGATGGATCTGAACGCGATGGTGGACGTGCCGGGGGGCGCGAGCGGGGCATTCGGGGCGATTCTGGCCGCGATCGGCGGGGCGATCTGGCTGGTCAGGAAGGTCTGGCGATCTGACCGCGTTGAAGGGGCGCGCAGCCAGGCCGAGACCGACATCATCGAGCGGCTGCAGGATCTGCTCGACAAGGCGAATGCTCGCGCTGACCTCGCCGAGCAGCGGGCGGACACCGCCTACAAGGAGCGCAACGACCTGCTGCGCGAGATCGGCGACCTGAAACGAACGATCGCCGAGCTGACCGCGGAGGTCCGCCACCTCAAGGAGAAGCTGGATGAGAAGGGTACGTGACTGGCTGCGCCGGCATCGAGATACGTTCCGTCGGGTAGCTCACGCGCTCGAGGCCGTGACGATCGTGCTGGTGATCGCCATGGGCGGAGGCGTCGGCGGCTATGCGTTGGCGCAATGGCAGGCCCGGGACGTGATCGTGCAAATGCGATCCGATCATGCGGCGGAGATCGAGCGGCTTCAGGGCACGTTTGCCAAGACGCTGCAGGCCTTGGCGCCGCAGCTCGGCGACATCGCTGAGACAGCGTCGGCGGCGGCCGGCGCGGCAGCCCAAGCGGCGGAGACATCGGCGCAGGCGGCGCGCACCGTCAAACAGCAGGCGACGCGCGCCAAGCCAGAGCCGCTCTCCGAGGCGGAGCGATCGCGCCTCAACGGCGCGATCGAGGCTGCAAACCGGAAGATGAAGGAGGGCGCCAGGTGAGGGCGATTCTGTTTTGTCTGCTGCTGGCGGGTTGCGCTACGGCGCCGCCGGCGGAGCGCGAGGGCTGCCCGCCGCTGCCAACGATCAAGCGTGGCGCCGGCCGGGATGCGTTGCTGGCTCACATCGACACGACGGCGAAGCTGTACGCCGAATGCGGGACGAGGAAACGATGATCCGGGCTACTGCCATTCGAGCCGTTGCGGCCGGCGTGCCGTGGCGCGCGGTAGCCGCGGCGGTGCTGGTCAGCGCGGCATTCGGTGCCGGCTGGACGGTGAACGGCTGGCGAAAGGATGCCGAGATCGCGGAACTGAATGCCACGCGGGCGGAGACGGATCTCTCCGCCGCCAGGCAAGCGCTGGGCGAGTTCAAGACGGCCAGCGCTGACATCCGAGCCCGGGCCGACGAGTACCGTGGCATCACGACGGAGCTGGACGCCGCGGCCAGCGCCATCCGGAAGGAACTGAAGAATGCGAAGCCTTTGCCTGCTGATTGCCGCCCTGACGATTTCCGGGTGCGCAAGCTGTCCGACGCCGTCGACGCTGCCAAGCGAGCCGCCGCCACTCGATAGCGCGCTGGCGGCTCCATGCGTGGTACCGGACGCGCCGACGGTGGCCGACTACGACGTCTGGCAGGACTGGATGACCGTGGTGCTTGCTGCGCTTGGCGACTGTGCGGCGCGGCATCGGAAGACTGTGGAGGCGTGGGCCGGCTGATCTAAGCCCCATCAGCAGGCGACTCTGCCTCTTCGGCTTGCTCAAGTTCTCTCAAGGATCTCTCAAGAGCATCAAACAGTGGTGCTGCCGGGCATGCCGCAATGATCCGGCGCTCTGGCCACCATGCGCTCTGAATGCCGATCAGCTTGACGAGGTATGTATCGTCGGTGTTCTTGACGAGGGAAAACAACGGGCCGCCGCTCATACCTGCGATATTAAGAGTGTTGTCTTCTGGCCTCGACGACTCATATAGCTGTCCGTACAGGCGCGGCGCGTCTTTCGGGTTAGGCCAGTCCTCTGGCTCTTGTTCCAGTGGTTTTATGACGATTCCGGTGTACTCCTTCGTCACCATGTCCGCCGTGTGATGATCTACGATAGTTTGCGCGGGAACGCCGCATAAGACCCAGTAATCTGCTCGTTCAAACGGGTCGTCCAATTTTCGGACGTCGATTGCCCGAATTCCGTTGCTCTGGAGTCCCAGCTTGGTGAGGTCGCTGAGGAGAATTAATGCATAGTCGAGCCCATATTCCTCGTGAGTTACCAGGTGGATGTCTCGCGTGAAATCGGGAGAGAAGGGTAGGGGCAGACGGCCCGGCGGCGCCTGGATCGCCGAATCGTCGATTACCCAGTTCCGTAAATCTTGACCTGCAGAGAGCAAGCTCCGTATCTCTTCAATACAGTGCCCAGCAGTGCAGATGCACCAGTGCCCGCGAATTTCCACAATGAAGCCTGAGTACGTCAGTCTTTGGGCAACCTCTCGTTGCCCAATGATCTCTACGCTCGAGAGGTTCTCGCAGTTGAAAGTGACCAAATACTTTGCGAACACATCCGGCAAAGTGTCGCCGAATAGTGGGTGATTCTCGTTCATAGCGTATGGGCTTTCGGTTCAGTAAGTTTTTGCACAGGAGCAGGCTCCGCCTCCATCCTCTCCGCCGGATACAGCCCCAAGAAGCTGCGCGCCACCTCGGTGTCTCGGCACCGCAGCCAATCGTCCCACCCCTCCCGCGGCACGATCACGATCGACCGTTTCTCCTTCCCGGGCGCATGCATCCGTTTCATGGTGGGGTGCTGCTCGGCGTTGACGGTCAGCATGGTGAACGAAAACATGCCGTCCGGCCAATCCCTCCAAAGTCCGGCAACGGCAAACGTCGGCTCGTCCTTGAGCCAGATCCGATAGCGCACCGACTTCGGGCCATGCTCGTAGTTCGGCTCGTAGAAGCTCTCCATCGGCACCAGGCAGAGCTGGCCGGTCTTCCACGGTCCGGAGAAGGTCCGACGCTCCCCGATGGTCTCTGACCGCGCGTTGGTGGTGTCGAACCGCTTCACGCCTGGCGGGATCCGGTCCTTCGGGACCATGCGGAAGTTCGCCAGCACGCAATCTCGCTCGCCGTCGGCGTTGGATCGAATGATGGGCGCCAGATAGTCGGGCCACGTCTCGGGCTTCCAGTCTAGCGATGGCGGCACGACGCCGTAGACATCGCGCAGTAGTTGCTTCTGTGTCGGTCGATAGTTGTTGCACATTGCCAGTCACAGAAGATGGAGATCGCGCATGGCCTGCTCGATTGGCTTGATCCAACGATCTGGACATGGCTTCTTCCTAGCCCCAACTCTCCGCGACGGCCTCATTGGCAATCCATTGATTTCTTTCACATGGGCGATCCAGCAGGTTTGTGCCGTGATGCCATGCCGCCGTTTCACTAGCTCCTGAATTCTCGAGTACTCGGCCATGTCCGCCTCCACGTTGCGAAGGCAAATGCTATATAAGCCGCCGGCCGCATGTCACGAAGAATTTAGTTGCTCTACCGTCTGAACCGCTCCGCGGGGATCGCCCCGGGACGCTTCACTTTGACCCAGTCGGGTGATCGCCGCCCGGCGGCATACGCGCTGCCAGCGCGCTTGGCCACGATGCCCTCCAGCTGCAGCGTCAGCGCTTGCTGGTATAGCCAGTCGCCGTCTTCGACCCAGTCGACGAAGAGCAGAGTGTCCGGGCAGCAGTCGAGGATCTTCCGGAGGGCGGCCTTGCGCTTCTCGATCGGCTGGCCACGGATGTCTCGGCCGCCATTGACTAGCAGGTCGAAGACGCAGTAGGCCACGTGGTGCGAGCCGGGCGGCTTGCCGCGGCGCGCCGATCGACGGTGCAGCAGCTCGAAGTCGCTCCGGCCGTGCTCGTCCAGAACGCAGACCTCGCCGTCGAAGATGCAGCCGGCCTTCAGGTTGCCGACGGCGGCTGCGACTTCCGGATACCAGGCGGTGGCGTCGTGCCCGTTGCGGGACTTAAGGCGCGCCGGCTTGCTGGCCGCGAGCAGCCGGTAGCCGTCGTACTTGATCTCGAAGTGCCAGTCGCCCGGGGGGACGGCACGGCGTTCCTCGAGCAGCATCGGGGAGAGCTCGGCCAGCGTAGGGGCAGGCGGCCGAGCGGTGGCCACGGCTACCCCTTGATGTCGCGGGGGTCGTTGCCGAAGCTGTTGCGCTCCCGGATTCGGCCATCCCGGCCGTGGATGAACAGTTCGACCTTTGCCTGCTTCGCCTGCTCGGCCGCCTGCCGAATGGCTTCTTCCTGGGACGGATAATGTACGTTGGTCCGGCCCGATCCCTCTACCTCGATCGCCCATCCGTCGCCGTCGGCCGGCACGACGTGAATATTCCCTGCCATGGTCGCCTCCTATGCGTGTCACTTCCGTTGTATGCACGGGGCGGCCGCGGCGGTATAGGGCTACGTCTGACCGGCGTCAGAATCCCAGGCGCCGTGCACCGGTTCCGCCCGATAGGCTGACCAGAACATGTGGGAGCTCTTGTGGTGGCGCGAGGTCCTCCGCTCAAAGAAGATCCGGACGCGACCCTGGTATTCGGTGTCGATCTCCGCCTCGGCGTGCTCGGGGCCGGTGCGGGTGGGCGGGGGGAGGGTCTGCATGGCCTCTGCGATCTTGTGGCCGCCGACATAGGTCAGGATGCCAGTCTGAGGCGACGCGCGCGGGGTAGGGTTGGCGGAAGGGACTGAGCAGCCGTTGGCTAGTTTGCTGTTGCCCATGATGCACTCTACGTATACTGTATGGATATACAGTATAGGGTCGCGGGCAGGTCGTGAAAAGGCCTTTGTTCTCGTGGGAATAGCAGCCCGGAAAGCCGCATGCAGCCGTGCTCGAATTTCGATCAGTATTCCCACGAGCTACCCGGAAAGCCGCTCCGAATAAGGCTTGATGCCTCAGATTGTGATTCCTGTCGTCGTGGGTTCGAGTCCCATCAGCCACCCCAAGATCCCATGCAAACAGCCGCTCATCGAGCGGCTGTTTTGCTTTGTGCCGAGACAACGGGCTGGCGGGCGAGGGCGCTCGTGGTCTTCAGACCAACCGAGCAGCGGCTTTGGTGATCGTCCACCCGACACCGACACACAGCGCGATCCAACCGGCTGCAATCAGTGCGACGTCGTGCCAGTTCATGGTGCGGCGACCGGGACGAAGCAGCTTGATGGTGTCGTCTGACGAAGGCATGGCCGTCTCCTTCGAAAAGCATGGGAAAAGGCTAGGCCAAGCTTCGACGAATTCACGGTCCGAGTTGTAAAGGTTTGTTGCGATGCGCGAGAAGCGTCGCTTGTCGCCGGACCGCCGTATCTCACGCTTCGCGCAAGCGTGCTCTCACACCTTCAACGCAGTCGATCTTGTCGCAGCGGTCCCACGAGCGAGACTTGCTCACGCGTTCAGCTTCACGCCCGGCTGATCGAGTTCGAGCATCCGGCAGATCGCGGCCATGCTGCCGACCATCGTGCGGCGCTGCGCGCCCTGATAGATGCGGACACCTTTGGACTGGCGGAACGGCGTCGGCTTGACGGGGTAGCGGGTCAGGGAGCGGTCGGCTTGCAGCATGGTGGTCCTCTTCGGTAAGGCGTCAGCGGAAGTCTTGCGGCAACACGGGGCCCTGCGGCTCGTGCGGCTGCATGACTGAGTTGGCGCCAAGGCGGCGGCGCCTGCCGGATTGCTTGGTTGCGCTAGAAACCGGACTGGCGGATCAGTCCGACCGCGATGCCCTCGAGCGAGAATTCCTCGCGTCCGGGCTTCACGATGATGTTGGCGAAGTCGGGGTTCTCGGCGATCAGCTCGATCGCATCGCCGCGGTGCTTGAGCCGTTTGACGGTCACGTCCTCGCCGATACGGGCCACCACGATCTTGCCGTTGGCCGCGTCCTGCGCGCGTTTGACCGCCAGCAGGTCACCATCGAAGATGCCGGCATCGCGCATGCTCATGCCGCGCACGCGCAGCAGGTAATCGGGGCGTTCGTCGAAGACCGAGGCGTCGACCTGGTATTGGCGGTCGATGTGCTCGGCTGCCAGGATCGGGCTACCCGCGGCGACGCGGCCGACCAGCGGCAGCGTCAGCTGCATCACGCCGGCCATCGGCAGCGAGAACTGGTCCGGCATTTCGGAGTCGCTGCGATTGACCTTGAGCCGGATGCCGCGCGAAGCGCCGGGGGTCAGCTCGATCACGCCCTTGCGAGCCAGCGCGCGCAGATGTTCTTCGGCCGAATTCGGCGACGAGAAGCCGAATTCCGCAGCGATCTCGGCGCGGGTCGGCGGAATGCCGGTCTGCCGGATGGTGTTGCGGATCAGGTCGAAGATCTGCTGCTGCCGGGGTGTCAGAGTCGCCATGGCTTGTCCGTGTTGTTGTATCCGGTGGCGGTCCGGTCGTCGCCGCAAGCCGTGAGGCGCGCGGGGAGGGAGCATCGGGGACCGCCATGTGCAACACTGTACGTTTGAACAGTGTGCTGTGATTTTATACAGTATCGGTCGAAGTGCAAGAGGAATTTGCATCGTCGTCCACTTTCGGCTGCGTACGGTCCGACCGCGGGGCAGGGCAAGACCGTAGGGGAGTGCCCTGTCCCGGCGGGTACAATCGCCGCCTGTTTACGAACATCTCGTGCCCATGACCCTGCCTCGCGTAATCGTTCTCGCCACCGGCGGCACCATCGCCGGTTCCTCGTCCAGCGCCGCCAGCAGCGCCCGCTATCAGGCGGCGACAGTGCCGGTATCGGCGCTGCTCGACGCGGTGCCGGCGCTCAAGGATGTCGCGCGGATCGAGGCCGAGCAGGTCGCGCAGGTCGACAGCAAGGACATGTCGTTCGGCCTGTGGGCGCGGCTGGCGGCGCGGGTCCACCATTGGTCCGCGCAGGACGACGTGGCCGGCATTGTCATCACGCACGGCACCGATTCGCTGGAAGAGACGGCGATGCTGCTGCACCTGGCGGGCGTGGCCAGCGTGCCGGTGGTGCTGACCGCCGCGATGCGGCCGGCGACCTCGCTGTCGGCCGATGGGCCGCTGAATCTGCTCGATGCCGTCCGCGTCGCGGCGCATCCGGAGGCGGCGGGCAAAGGCGTGCTGGTGGTGGTCAATCAGGAGATCCACGCCGGGCGCGACGCGGTCAAGGCGCATACCTCGGCCGTCGATGCGTTCGCTTCGCCGGGCGCCGGGCCGATCGGGCTGGTGCAGGATGCGCTGGTGCGCTTCACGCGCGCGCCGCTGCGGCTGCCGCGTCAGGCCTTGCCGCTGCCGCAGCAGTGGCCGGCGGTTGAAATCGTCGCCAGCTACGCGGAGCCGGGTCGCGTGGTGGTCGATGCGCTGGTGGCCGGCGGCGTGCGCGGCGTGGTAGTCGCGGCCGCCGGCAATGGATCGATCCACGAGACGCTGGTGGCCGCGCTCGCCGATGCGGCGCGGGCCGGTGTCGCGGTGGTGCGCAGCACGCGCACCGGCGCCGGTAATGTGATCGCGCCGGCTCAGCCTAATCCTGCCGCGGGGGCCTTCGTGTCCGCTGGCGACCTGAATCCGTACAAGGCCCGGGTGGCGTTGCTGCTGGCGCTTGGCGCAGAGCCGGTCCTGGGCGGCGATCCGGTTCGGCTGCAACAGTTCTTCGCGCAGATCTGAAGGAGCGTCTGGCCCGCACAATCGCCAATCCAGCCCTGAATCCATCCGGCTTGCCGTCGTGGCCGTTCCGGGCTATACTCGCCGGCTATTTAACCCTTGCTGCACCGGACTTGACGCCCGGGCGGCTTATCCCAAAAGGAGCGTCAATGCGTCATTACGAAATCGTATTCATCGTCCATCCGGACCAGAGCGAGCAAGTGCCGGCCATGATCGAGCGTTACAAGACGCTGGTCACGTCGCAGAACGGCCAGGTGCATCGCGTGGAAGACTGGGGCCGTCGTCAACTGGCCTACATGATCCAGAAGCTGGCCAAGGCTCACTACGTTTGCCTGAACATCGAGTGCGGCAAGGACACGCTGGCTGAACTCGAACACGCGTTCAAGTTCAACGACGCCGTGCTGCGCCACCTGATCGTCCAGACGAAGAAGGCCGAAACGGCCCCGTCGCCGATGATGAAGGAAGTCCAGCGCGAAGAAGCCCGCAAGGCTTCGCAGCAAACCAGCGAAGGCCAGGCCGCCTGAGTGCGGTCTGCTGTGTGCGGTTCGCTCCGGCATGACCGGGGCGGCATGCGAGGGGCGGTGGCGCGATGAACCAGCTGAGGCTGCACGCCACCCTCGTCGAGCGCGACGCGTTGCGCTATACGCCGGCCGGTATCCCCGTCGTCAATTGCCTGTTGCAATACGGCGGCGAGGTGGTCGAAGCGCAGACGCCGCGGCAGGTCGAGTTCGCGATCGCCGCGATGGGCGTCGGTCCGGTCGGCCAGCACCTCGAGCGTACGCCGCTCGGCACGGTGCTCGACTGCGAAGGCTTTCTCGCCCGCAAGCACCGCAACAGCAAGGCTCTCGTCTTTCACATCACTGGATGTAAAGCATTCGTAAAGGATTGAACCATGGCATTCGTCAAACGTGACAACAAGAACAAGAAGCGCTTCCAGCAGCAGAACCCGCTGTTCAAGCGCAAGCGCTTCTGCCGCTTCACCGTGGCCGGCGTCGAACAGATCGACTACAAGGATCTGGACACGCTGAAGGACTTCATCGGCGACAACGGCAAGATCACGCCGGCTCGTCTGACCGGCACCAAGGCGCACTATCAGCGTCAGCTCGACACGGCAATCAAGCGCGCCCGCTTCCTGGCGCTGCTGCCGTACACCGACCTGCACAAGAACTGATCGCCTGGTCGCTAAGGAGAAAACACGATGCAAGTCATTCTGCTGGAAAAAGTCGTCAACCTGGGCAACCTGGGTGACATCGTTCGCGTCAAGGATGGTTACGCCCGTAACTTCCTGATCCCGTCCAAGCGTGCCCGCCGCGCGACGCAAACCGCCATCGAAGAATTCGAGGCCAAGCGCGCCGAGCTGGAAAAGGCTGCCGCCGAGAAGCTGGCCGCTGCGCAAGCCGAAGGCGAGAAGCTGAGCGGCCTGACCGTCCAGATCACGCAGAAGTCGGGCGTGGATGGCCGTCTGTTCGGCTCGGTGACCAACGCCGACATCGCCGAAGCGCTGGCTGGTCAGGGCTTCAAGCTCGAGAAGTCGCAGATTCGTCTGCCGAACGGTCCGCTGAAGATGGTCGGCGACTATCCGATCAGCGTGTCGCTGCACACGGACGTCGCGGTCGACATCACCGTCTCGGTGCTGGGCGAGCACGTCTAAGCTTGCCGGCCGTGACCCGCGCGCGGTGCGACATCCGCTCGCGCCGCCGGGGCCAGGCCAGTAACAAGGCAGCAGGAAGGCAGAAGCAGGCTGACAGCCGCTTCTGCCTTTTTCTTTTGGCCGCCGGCGCGCATGCGCGCGGCGCGCACGGTGCCACCGTCATCCGCTCGCTCCGCCCGCCGAGAATCGCTCGGCCCAGCGCGAGCAGGCCGCTATAATTGCCCCCCATGAACGCGCCCGTCGCCGATCCCCAACTCGACAATCTCAAAGTCCCGCCGCATTCCATCGAGGCCGAGCAATCGGTGCTGGGTGGCCTGCTGCTGGATAACGCGGCCTGGGACCGCATCGCCGATTTCCTGTCCGAGGCGGACTTCTATCGCTTCGATCACCGGATGATCTTCCAGAGCATCGCGCGGCTGATCTCGGACACCAAGCCGGCCGACGTGATCACGGTCTACGAGATGCTGCAGGTGGCCGGCAAGGCCGAGGAAGTCGGCGGTCTCGCGTATCTGAACTCGCTGGCGCAGAACACGCCGAGCGCGGCCAATATCCGCCGCTACGCGGAGATCGTGCGCGAACGTTCGGTGCTGCGCAAGCTGGTCACGGTGGCCGACGACATCGCGACCTCGGCGTTCGCGCCGAAGGGCCGCGAGGTGCGCGAGCTGCTGGACGAGGCCGAATCCAAGGTGTTCGCGATCGCCGAGGAAGGCTCGCGCGGGCAGAAGGGCTTCCAGGAGATCCAGCCGCTGCTGACGCAGGTGGTCGAACGGATCGACGAGCTCTATCACCGCGATACCACGACCGATGTCACCGGCGTGCCGACCGGCTTTATCGATCTGGACCGGATGACCAGCGGCATGCAGCCGGGCGACCTGATCATCGTCGCCGGCCGTCCTTCGATGGGCAAGACCGCGTTCTCGCTGAATATCGGCGAGCACGTGGCGGTGGAGCAGGGCCTGCCGGTGGCGGTGTTTTCGATGGAAATGGCCGGCACGCAGCTGGCGATGCGGATGCTGGGCTCGGTCGGCCGGCTCGACCAGCATCGCTTGCGTACGGGGCGGCTGCTCGACGAGGACTGGCCGCGGCTGACGCATGCGATCCAGCGGATGAACGACGCGCAGCTGTTCATCGACGAGACGCCGGCGCTGAACCCGATGGAACTGCGCGCGCGTTCGCGCCGGCTGGCGCGCCAATGCGGCCAGCTCGGCCTGATCATCATCGACTACCTGCAGCTGATGTCGGGCTCGGGCGGCGGCGAGAACCGCGCCACCGAGATCTCCGAGATCTCGCGTTCGCTCAAGGGCCTGGCCAAGGAGCTCAACTGCCCGGTGATCGCGCTGTCGCAGCTGAACCGAAGCCTGGAGCAGCGTCCCAACAAGCGCCCGGTGATGTCCGACCTGCGCGAATCGGGCGCCATCGAACAGGATGCCGACGTGATCCTGTTCATCTATCGCGACGAGGTCTACAACCCCGACTCGCAGGACAAGGGCACCGCCGAAATCATCATCGGCAAGCAGCGTAACGGTCCGATCGGCACCGTGCGGCTGACGTTCCTGGGCCAGTTCACCAAGTTCGACAACTTCAGCGGCGGCCCGGCGTTCTTCGACAACGATACCTGACCGAGGCGGCCCCGTCGGCCGGCAGCGCGCTGTGGTGTTGCGGCACACAAAGCGTACGTCACGCGCCGACTACCCTGTAGAATATTGCTTTTCCGTGACAGCCGGCGGCGACGCCGGCTGTTGCGCTATCTCTCCCGCAATCCAGTACTTCCCAACGAGACGGCGCGCTGGCGCGCCGCGACAAGGAACAGCCATGTTCGGCCGATTCATGCCCACCGAGGGCAAGTTCTTCGAATACTTCAACCAGCACGCCGATTGCGCGGTCACCGCATCGCGCGAACTGGAAACGCTGATCAACGATCTCGGCAACGCCGAAGCGCATGCGCGGCGCGTGCAGGCCACCGAGAAGAAGGCGGACCGGATCACGCACGACACCATCGATCTGCTGCACAAGACCTTCATCACGCCGCTCGACCGGGACGAGATCCACAAGCTGATCACGACCATGGACGACATCCTCGACCTGATGGAGGACGTGGCCGAGACCATCACGCTGTACGACGTGACCAGCCTGACCGACGAGGCCCGCAAGCTCGCCTCGATCTGCGTGCAGTGCTGCGAACTGGTCAAGATCGCGGTCGGCCTGCTCGAGGACATGGGCAACGCCAGCACGATCCTGAAGACGGCCCAGCAGATCGACCAGCTCGAATCCGAGGCTGACCGGTTGATGCGCGGGGCGATTTCCAAGCTGTTCCGCGACGAGACCGACGTCAAGCGGCTGATCAAGATGAAGGCCATCTTCGAGCAGCTCGAGACGATCACGGACAAGTGCGAGGACGTGGCCAACATCATCGAAGGCATCGTGCTGGAAAACGCCTGAGCGCGCCAACCGGAACTCGGCATGCAGACTGTACAAATGAGCTTGTGGGTGATCGTCCTGCTGGTGACGCTCGCCTTGCTGTTCGATTTCATGAACGGCTTTCACGACGCCGCGAACTCGATCGCGACCGTGGTGTCGACCGGCGTGCTCAAGCCCCACCACGCGGTGGCGCTGGCCGCCGTCTGCAACGTGGTCGCGATCTTCGTCTTCCATCTGAAGGTGGCGGCCACGGTCGGCACGGGCACCATCGACGTCAATATCGTCGACCACTATGTGGTCTTCGGCGCGCTGGTCGGGGCCATCGCATGGAACCTGATCACCTGGTACTACGGCATCCCGTCGTCGTCCTCGCACGCGCTGATCGGCGGCCTGGTGGGCGCGGCGGTGGCCAAGGCGGGTACCGGTGCGCTGGTCGCCAGCGGCCTGCTGAAGACCGTCGCCTTCATCCTGATCTCGCCGCTGATGGGCATGCTGCTCGGCTCGCTGCTGATGCTCGTGGTCGGCTGGACCTTCTTCCGCACGCCGCCGTCGCGGGTGGACCGCTGGTTCCGCCGCCTGCAGCTGGTCTCGGCCTCGCTCTACAGCCTGGGCCACGGCGGCAACGATGCGCAGAAGACCATCGGCATCATCTGGATGCTGCTGATCGCCAGCGGCCACGTGATGCAGAGCGCCAGCGAGCCGCCGACCTGGGTCATCGTCAGCTGCTATGTCGCGATCGGCATGGGCACGCTGTTCGGCGGCTGGCGGATCGTGCGGACGATGGGCCAGAAGATCACCAAGCTCAAGCCGGTCGGCGGCTTCTGCGCGGAGACGGGCGGCGCCATTTCGCTGTTCCTCGCTTCGACGCTGGGCGTGCCGGTCTCGACCACCCATACCATCACCGGCGCCATCGTCGGCGTCGGCTCGGTGCGCAAGACCTCGGCGGTGCGCTGGGGTGTGGCGGGCAATATCGTCTGGGCGTGGGTGCTGACCATTCCGGCGTCGGCCTTCATGTCGGCGATCGCCTGGTGGATCGGGCGGCATCTGCTGTGAGATCCGCCCGCACGGGCAACCAGTGAAAGGAAAGGCCAGGCATTTGCCTGGCCTTTGTCTTTGGCGCGCCGTGGCGCGGCCAGTGCCGCCGACTCAGCGGTTGGCGAAGGCGGCGATCGGATCGTCGTCGTCCGGTAGCGGCGCGGGCAGCGGCGCAGGCGCGGCGGGGACCGGGGGC
>NZ_AMPR02000443.1:0-18930 GCF_000307735.3 Cupriavidus sp. HPC(L)
GCTCAGGCCGCGTTCGACGCCTACCGCCAGTGGGCGGCGAGCGCCGCCGCCATGCCGGAGCTGGCGCAGCAGTGCGAGCGCTTTGCCGCTGCCTCGACCTCGGGCATGACGGTGACGCTGCCGGGCCCCACCGGCGAGCGCAATACCTACACGCTGCTGCCGCGCGAAACGGTGCTGTGCCTGGCGCCGAACGAGGCCGATCTGGCCACGCAACTGGCGGCCGTGCTGGCGGTCGGTGCCGGCGTGTTGTGGCCGGACGTCGAACCCGCGCGCACGCTGTATGCGCGCCTGCCGAAGGCAGTACAATCGCGCGTCCGCCTGATTGCCGACTGGACCGCGGCCGACGTGGCCTTCGATGCGGTGCTGCACCACGGCGACTCGGACCAGCTGCGCGCGGTGTGCGAACAGGTCGCGCAGCGGCCCGGACCGATCGTCGGTGTGCAGGGGCTGGGCCATGGCGACACCGGCATCGCGCTGGAGCGTCTGCTGATGGAGCGCTCGCTGTCGGTCAATACCGCGGCGGCCGGCGGCAACGCGAGCCTGATGACGATCGGCTGACCGCAACGACCGACCGCAAGACTGACCGCCCGACCTGGTCCGACGTATCGGTCGGACGTCCGGGTTGGGCGCCAGACAGGCGCAGGTGCGGCGGTGATCCCGCCCTCGCTGTGCCACCAAAGAAAGCGTGGTCCGCAGGGGTGGGCCGAACGCTTCCAACAGTGCAGTGAACCGGCCTACAGGCTACCCAAGGAGAACGGATGAACACGACCTTCCACAAGACGGCGCTGACCGTCGCACTGACGATCGCCGGCCTGACCGCGGCGTCCGCCGCGTTCGCGCAGGCGCAGGAGATCAAGCTCGGCTTTGCCGCGCCGATGACCGGCGGCCAGGCGCAGTACGGCAAGGACATGCAGAACGGCGTGGTGCTCGCGATCGAGCAGATGAACGCCACCAAGCCGAAGATCGGCGGCAAGGAAGTCAAGTTCGTGCTGCTGTCCGAGGACGACCAGGCCGATCCGAAGACCGGTTCGGTGGTGGCGCAGAAGCTGGTCGACAACGGCATCCAGGGCATGCTGGGCCATTTCAACTCGGGCACCAGCATCCCGGCCTCGATGGTCTACAACCGCGCCGGCATCGCGCAGATCGCGATGGCGACCGCGCCGGAATACACCCGCCAGGGCTTCAAGACCACCTTCCGCATGATGACGTCCGACACCCAGCAGGGTTCGGTGATCGGCACCTTCGTGGTCAAGAAGCTGGGTGCCAAGAACATCGCCATCGTCGATGACCGCACGGCCTACGGCCAGGGCCTGGCCGACGAGTTCGAGAAGGCCGCCAAGGCCGCCGGCGGCAAGATCGTGCGCCGCGAGTACACCAACGACAAGGCGGTGGACTTCAAGGCCGTGCTGACCAACATCAAGCGCAGCAACCCGGACATCATCTTCTTCGGCGGCGCCGAGACGCAGTCCGCGCCGATGGCCAAGCAGATCAAGGAGCTGGGCCTGAAGGCGCCGCTGGTATCGGGCGAGATGTCCAAGACGGACAACTTCCTGAAGCTGGCCGGTCCGGCCGCCGAAGGCACGGTGGTGTCGCTGGCCGGCCTGCCGCTGGAGCAGATGCCGGGCGGCGCCAAGTATGCGCAGGACTACGAGAAGCGTTTCAAGAGCAAGGTCCAGACCTACTCGCCGTACGCCTACGACGGCGCCACCGCGCTGATGACCGCGATGGTCAAGGCCGGTTCGGCCGATCCGGCGCGCTACCTGCCGGTGCTGGCGGCGACCAACATGCCGGGCGTCACGACCAAGACGCTGGCCTACGACGCGCGCGGCGACCTCAAGGACGGCGGCATCACCGTCTACAAGGTCGTCGGCGGCAAGTGGACCGTGCTGGAAACGCTGGGCGGCAAGTAAGCCTGGCGGTTGCCCAAGGTTGGTCCACCGTTGACTCGCAGTTCGGAACGCCACCCCCCGGGGTGGCGTTTTCTTTGGAGGCCGCGCCGGTCGTGACGGCCGTGCCGCTGGCGGCGGCTGGGCCCGTTCCGCGGCCTTGCCTCGCCGGTGGCGCATAATCGCGGTCTTGCCGTTTCCTCGCTATCCCAGTTGTCCCTCTTTGCCCATCACCCTGAAGGAGTACCCGTGTCCGCGCAGCCAGTCAGCTACGACCACGCCATCGAGCTCGCCACGCAGGAGCGCTACGACGAAGCGCTGGCGGTGATCGACGCGTTGGCGCGCCAGCGGCCCGAGGTCGTCGATTACGAGGCGCTGCGCGCCCGGCTGCTGTTCGACAAGGGCGAGCCCGAGCAGGCGCTGGCCGCGCTCGACGCGGCGCTGGCCCGGCTGCCCGACCTGCCGTTGCAGCCGGCGCACCGCTGGGCCTCGCGCGGTGTGCTCGCGCATCGCTACGGCATGCTGCTGATGAACCAGCAGCGTTTCGCCGAGGCGCTGCCGTGGCTGGAGGAAGCAGCGCGGCGCAATGGGCTGGCGACCGGCGAATGGAGCGCGCAGCTGCATGCGGGACTCGCGCATTACCGGCTGGGCCAGTTCGCCGAGGCGGGGCGCTATTGGTACGACCTGCTGTATCGCGCCCCGGATCTGGGCGCGCACGACATTCTGGGCCTGGCCGCCGACCACGTGCAGGGCGCCGAGGCCGAGGGCCGGCGCGCCGAGCCGATGCTGCGGCTGTGCCTGGCCCGCATCGGCCTGGACAATGCCGATCTGCTGGAGATGAGCGAGGAGCAGGGCGACGCGCTGGCCGCGCAGCAGGCGCAGATGGTGCTGGCCGAGGAGCCGGACCACCCGCACGCGCGGCGCATCCTCGCGCCGCTGCGCCTGCGCTCCGGCGATCTGGCCGGCGCGCGTGAGGATCTGGCGGTCTACCAGCGCCAGGTGCCGGACCCGAAGGCGCAGGTACGCGAACTCGAGTGGCGCCATCAGGGCGGCGAGGCCGAGCCCTGGCGCGATTTCTCGTTGACCGAGGCGGCCACCGACGCGCATGGCTATTACCTTGCCGGTCTCGCGCTGGCGGACTTCATCGAGCGCGTACCCGCGTCGGCGGACGTGCTGCGGCCGCAGCTGCTGCGCGCCTGGCAGACGGGCCTGGCCCGCTTCGAACAGTATTTCGCCACCGGCGAGGGCGGTTACGACGACGCCGATCCGCATATCTATTCGCTGCTGTGCGACCGCTTGGCGCGCCGCCTCGACCTCGACGACCCCGCGCAGCGCGACGAACGCATCGCGCTGCACGACAAGGGCATCGCGGCCAGCGATTTCATCGAGCACTGGCTGGATCTGCTGGCCTGCCACGACGCGGCCGGTCGCCATCAGCGCGTGGTCGAAATCGCCGGCGAGGTGCTGAACCGCTATCCGCTGGACCGCCATGCGGGCCAGGTGACCTGGGTGTTCAGCCGGCTGATCCATGCCTGGAAGGCGATCGGCGGCAACGAGGCGATCGCTGCGGCGCGCGCGGCGATCTCGCATATGGAAGCGAGGCTCGATGCGCTGCCGGTCGAGGAGCGCAGCGAGGCCGCGCTGTCGATGGCGCATGCGCGCACGCATTTCGCCACGCTGCTGGGGAACTCCGCCGCGTCGATGGAAGCGCGCGAGCGCGCGCTGGCGCTGGACGAGATCGAGGCCTTGCAGGCGCGTGCGGTGGCGATCGAGGACGCCTGGGTCTACGACGCCTTCGGCCGTATCTGGCGTGGCCTGGCCGACAACGAACGCGCCTTGCCGCTGTTCGAGCGTGCGATCGCGCTGACCGAGGGCGATGCCGAGGACCAGGCGGCCGCGCGGCTGCAGCGCGGACTGATCCGCCTCGACGCCGAGCAGTACGCGCAGGCGTTGACCGACTTCCAAGCCGCCTTCGCGGTGCGCGACGATTGGGAGGCCGACGTGCACCTGCACGCCGCGCAGGCTGCGCTGGGCCTGGCCCGGCGCGAGGAGGCACGGGCGCTGTTTCTGCAGGCGCGGGCGCGCGGGGCCGCGCAGGGCCGCACGCGCGCGTTGTACGCGAAGGTCGAAAACGCACTGAAGGCGACGCGGCCGGCCTGGAAAATCTGGGGCCTGTAGACCAGCCCTGCAGTGGGTGAGGTCAGCGCAGACGCGATCCGAAAGAACACTGGCAGAAACCTCAGCAAAACTCGTGCCTTGTCGGACAAACCCGGACACGGGTTCAAAGGCCCTTCCGTTAGGATGTCACCCATGAATGGATTGAGCCAACTATTTCCGACCTGGCCGCTCGCTCCCAGCGGGCTGTTCTGGGTCGGCCTCGCGCTGGTAGGCGCGGGCCTTGCCGGCGAAGTCTGCCGGATGTATCTGAGATTGCCGCGTATCGTCGGTTATGCCGCCACCGGTCTGTTGGCCGGCACGCTGGGGCGGCCCATCGTCGACCAGACGATGATTGCCCAGACCCGCATCCTGATCGACATGGCGCTGGCGCTGGCGCTGTTCGAACTCGGGCATCGGCTGTCGCTGGTCTGGCTGCGCGCCAATCGCTGGCTGCTGTTTACCAGCGCCTCCGAGTCCCTGCTGACCTGGGGCCTCGTCACCGCGGTGCTGCAATGGATCGGCGTAAGCCCGACCGTCGCGATCCTCGCGGGCGGCATCGCGGTCAGCACGTCGCCGTCGATCGTGCTGCAGCTGAAGAACGAACTGCGCGCGGAGGGCCAGGTCACCGAACGGCTGATGGCGATGACCGCGCTGAACAGCATGTATGCGGCGGTGATCGTGCAGCTGGCGACCGGCTGGCTGCACTCGGAATACGGCAATCTCGGCGCCGCGCTGCTGCATCCGCTGTATCTGCTGGTCGGCTCCTGCCTGCTGGCGTGGCTGGTCGGCAAGCTGAGCCAGGCGGTCTATGCGCGGATGCCGGCCGACGATCAGTACAGCTTCCTGGTGCTGGTCGGCATCGTGCTGTTCACGCTGGCACTGACGCGGCTGCTGAAGCTGTCGATGCCGTTGACGTTGCTGCTGGCCGGCGTCGTGTTCAAGCATCAGGACAATCAGCCGCGTGTGTGGCCGGCGCATTTCGGCAGCGCCGGCACGTTGCTGATCATCGTGATGGTGGTGTCGCTGGGGCTGCCGGTGACCGTGCGCGACTGGTCCATCGCCGGCGTCGCCGCGATCGTGCTGGTGCTGCTGCGGCATCTGGCCAAGCTTGGGGGCGTAGTCTCGCTGGGTTCGTTTTCTGGCCTGAGCCTGCGGCAGTGCGTGGCGCTTGGCGTGGCGCTCGGGCCGATGTCGGGTCTGGCGTACCTGCTGATGAGCGATGTGGCGCGGCTCTATCCTGAGACCGGGGAAATGCTCAACGCGATCGTGCTGTGCGCGCTGGCGATCGAGCAGATCGCGGCGCCGGTGCTGGCCGCGTGGGCACTTCGCTATGCCGGCGAGGTCAGAGGCAATGGAGGACGGCGCTGATGTCACTCGAACCGTTCAAGCAATCCGAGGCGCTGACCTTCGGCGTCGAGCTGGAGATGCAGCTGGTCAATCGCCATGACTATGATCTGGCGCCGTTCGCGCCCGATCTGCTGCGGCTGCTGAGGGGCGCCCAGCATGCCGGCGATATCAAGCCGGAGATCAGTCCGTCGATGATCGAGATCAGCACCGGGATCTGCCACGACTACGCGCAGGCGCTGTCCGAGCTGACGACGATGCGCGACCTGATGGTCGAGGCCTCGCATTCGCTCAATCTCGGCATCTGCGGCGGCGGCACGCACCCGTTCCAGCAGTGGGCCGACCGCACGATCTCCGACTCGCCACGCTACCAGTACATCTCGGAGTTGTACGGCTATCTGGCCAAGCAGTTCACGGTGTTTGGCCAGCACGTGCATATCGGCTGCCCGACCGCCGACGATTCGCTGTTCCTGCTGCATGCGATCGGCCGCTACGTGCCGCACTTCATCGCACTGGCGGCGTCGTCGCCGTATGTGCAGGGCGTCGATACCGGCTTCGCTTCCGCGCGGCTGAATTCGGTCGCGGCCTTCCCGATGAGCGGCCGCGCGCCCTTCATGCTGACGTGGGACGCCTTCACCGCGTACTTCGAGAAGATGCGCAAGACGGGCGTGATCGAGAGCATGAAGGACTTCTACTGGGATATCCGTCCCAAGCCGGAGTTCGGCACCATCGAAGTCCGCGTCATGGACACGCCGCTGACGGTTGCGCGCGCCTGCGATATCGCGGCCTATATCCAGGCGCTGGCGCGCTATCTGCTGCTGTCGCGGCCGTTCATGCCGGAAGAGGACGATTACCTGGTCTACACCTTCAACCGCTTCCAGGCCTGCCGCTTCGGCCTCGACGGCGAGTACGTGCATCCGAACGAATTGACGCGGATGCCGATCGCCGACCATATCCTGTCGATCTGCGACGTGCTGGTGCCGCATGCCGAAGCGCTCGGTTCGCTGGAGGCGCTGGCCAATATCCGCATGCTGGCTGCCAGCCGCCGTGGCGACGCGGAATGGGCGCGGCAGGTCGATGCCGATACGCGCAGCCTGCGCGAGGCGGTGCGGCAGAGCTGCGACCGCTGGGCCGGCTGACGGCAGCGCGCCCGCCGCGCATTCTGCGTTCGAGCGCGCGGGTCAGATCCCGTGCGGGATGTTGTCGCCGTCGCCAAGGCCCAGCCGCTGGTTGGCGGGCACGGCGACTGCCAGCAGCTTCGGCGGCGGCAGGTTCAGCCCCTTCATCATTTCGATGAATTCTTCGCGCGTGCGGCCGCACAGCCGGCTGTTGGTCGCCCGCTCGTTCCCGATCGTTGAATGGGTGCGGCCCTTGTAGTCATGGGCCGGATACACCAGCGTGTCGTCGGGCAACGCAAACAGCTTGTGCGTCAGGCTGTCGTACAGCGTGCCGGCGTCGCCCGACTGGAAGTCCGTGCGTCCGCAGCCATCGATCAACAACGCATCGCCGGTAAAGACGCGGCGCACCACGCCGCCGTCCGGGTGCGGCTCTTCCCACAGATAGCTCATGCTGCCGGCCGTATGGCCCGGGGTATGGATCGCGCGCAGCGTCTGCGCGCCGAACGCGATGGTGTCGCCGTCGATCAACTGCTTCAGCGCCGGCCGGATCTCGCAGCCCGACGGCGCGGCGGTATGCGCGCCGGTACGTTGCGCGACATGGCCTGCCGAGGTGATGTGGTCCGCGTGCGCGTGGGTTTCGATGACCCAGGCCAGGCGTACACCGGTCTGCTGCACCAGCGCCAGATCGCGTTCGAGCTGACGGTCGACCGGATCGATCAGCACGGCATCGCGCGTCGCCGCGTCGATCAGCAGATACGTGTAGGTGCAGGACTCGGGGTCGAAGAGTTGATGGAAGGTTTGCATCTGCGGGAATACTGACAATCGGTCGCCAGGGTTCAGGCTTCGAATACGTCGGGGAGGTGTTGGGCGCTGAGCAGCCTTTCTCCCCAGGCTTGCAATTGTTCGGCCGAGGCGCCGTTCAATCGCGTTTCCAGCTCGGCCGGCAGAGGACCGAACCGTTTGGCAAGCATGTTTCGCAGCATCATGGCCTGGCCTTGCTGCAGACCTTCCTGCCGGCCCTTCTGCCGGCCCTCCTGCAGGCCTTCCAGCCGGCCTTCTTGCAGGCCTTCCAGTCTGTAGTTGGCCTTCCACCGTGCGATATTCGTCGACAGCGACATTTCAGCCTCCATCAGGTTGTGTACATTCGTGAAATCCAGACCGGCATGGCGATGCCGTGAGCCTACATCCTTCAGCCAGCGTACGAAAGTGTTCGACAGGACCGGGTTGTCGGCGACGCGCCGCCTGAGCCAGTGGACCGTGTCGAGCAACGTTTCCTCGCTGGTCGCGTTTTCGAAGCGGAACACGGCGGCGACCAGATTGTCGAGCCTGGCCAGTTCCTCGTCCGAGTATCGGCTTGCGTCGACCAGCAGATACTTGCAGCGGGGCTGGTAGCCAGATAGTTCGCCAGGCAGTCGTGGTGACAGGTCGGCGATGTCGGTCGTCGCAGTCCACCTGCCCTCGCCGTTGTAGATGACGACAGGCAGTACCGGGGGCAGGCGGCCTCCGTCGAGCATATTCTGACCACGGATCAGCTCGAGATCGAGGCACGTGACGTAATTCGTCATGCGAATCGCCATATGTCGATCGATGGTGCTTTGAAACTCGATCAGCAGATAGAGATAGACCCACTCGCCGCCGGCCTGGATGCGCCATACCATGTCGCTTGCATGCTGGCGAAACGCATCGGTGACGTAGGTTCCGGATCGCCGTTCGAGGGTATCGAAGTCCAGGCTTCGAACCCAGTCTCCCGGCACGAAATCGCGCAGCAGGTCACGGACGAGTTCCGGCGTGGAGAACAAGGTCTTGTAGCAGGCATCGTGGTTCGGCATGGCACACGCATCGCAGTGGCGGAGCCGAGAGAATGCCGCGCCAGGGAGGCGCGGGATTCCACAAAAGTGCGTGCTACTTTAGTGTTCGAACAGCAGGCCGAGGGTCAGCACTCGACGATATTGACCGCGAGTCCGCCGCGCGCCGTTTCCTTGTATTTGGTCTTCATGTCGGCGCCGGTTTCGCGCATGGTCTTGATCACCGAATCGAGCGAGACATAGTGATTGCCGTCGCCGCGCAGCGCCATGCGCGCCGCGTTGACGGCCTTGACCGAGGCCATCGCATTGCGTTCGATGCAGGGAATCTGCACCAGCCCGCCGACCGGATCGCATGTCAGGCCGAGGTTGTGTTCCATGCCGATCTCCGCGGCATTCTCGACCTGTTCCGGCGTGCCGCCAAGCACCGCGGCCAGCGCGCCGGCGGCCATCGAACACGCGACGCCGACCTCGCCCTGGCAGCCCACTTCGGCGCCGGAGATCGACGCGTTCAGCTTGTACAGCAGGCCGATCGCGCCGGCCGTCAGCAGGAAGTCGATGACGCCGCGCTCGTTCGCGCCCGGCACGAAGCGATCGTAGTAATGCAGCACGGCCGGGATGATGCCCGCCGCGCCGTTGGTCGGCGCGGTCACCACGCGGCCACCGGCCGCATTTTCCTCGTTGACGGCCATCGCATAGAGGTTGACCCAGTCCATCACCGACAGCGGGTCCGACAGCGTCCGTTCGGCGCGCTCGGTCAGATTGCGGTGCAGCTCGGGCGCACGCCGCTTGACCTTGAACGGGCCGGGCAGCTCGCCATCGGTGCGGCAGCCGCGCGCGACGCAGGCCTGCATCACCTGCCAGATATGCAGCAGGCCCGCGCGCACGTCGGCTTCGCTGCGCCACGTGCATTCGTTCTCGAGCATCAGCTGCGCAATCGACTTGCCGGTGCTGCTCGCCATGTCGAGCATCGCGCGGCCGCTGCGGAACGGATGCGGCAGTTGCCGGTCCGCTTCGAGCACCTGCGTGTTGGCGGCGCCGGCGCTGACGACGAAGCCGCCGCCAACCGACAGATAGCGGCCCTCGCGCAGCGTTGCGCCGGCGGCATCGAAGGCATGGAATTTCATGCCGTTCGGATGCTCGGCCATCGCCTCGCGCCGGTAGAACGCAATGTGTTCCTTCTCGACGAAGGGAATCGGATGCTTGCCGAGCAGCGCCAGCGTGCGCGACGCGCGAAGCTGGGCCAGCCTGGCGTCGATGGTGTCCGGATCGATGGTGTCCGGCGCCTCGCCGAGCAGGCCGAGGATCACGCCCTTGTCGGTGCCGTGTCCCTTGCCGGTCGCGCCAAGGGAGCCGTACAGTTCGACCCGCACGCTGGCCACTTGCGGCAGCAGGCCGTCGCGCTCCAGTCCATGCGCGAACATGCCGGCCGCACGCATCGGTCCCACCGTATGCGAGCTCGATGGCCCGATGCCGACCTTGAACAGGTCGAAAACGCTGACAGCCACGTTGGTCTCCTATCGTTTGCGGCGGTGTGCCGGCCCGCGCCGCGGCCCGCTCTCCGGCTGGACCGGAACAGACCGGGCTAGACCGGCCGATCGTCCTCGGGGCGCTCCCACAGGGAGACGCCGGGGCCGGGCGGTTCCTCCGGCAGTTCCTTGCGCTTGAGCACGCTGATCGCGCCGTCGTTTTCCAGGATCGCGATATAGACGTCGTCCAGGCTCGCGCATCCCTCGCGCCGCAGTACCTTCATCAGGTCGTCGCTGGTCAGCCGCGCGCCATGCATGACCTCGTCGATCACCTTGCCATGGCGGATCAGCAGTTGCGGATGGCCCTCGACCGCGTACTCGAACTTGCGGCTGCGCCAACTGAGCCAGCTGACCAGCACGTTGATGCCGATCAGCGTCGCGGCGAGGATCAGGCCCGCGGAGACCGACTTGTCATCGCCGACCATGGCGTTCTGCACGCCCTCGGACAGGATCAGCAGCAGGATCAGATCGAACGGTGTCATCTGTCCGATCTGCCGCTTGCCACCCAACCGCATCATGATCAGAAGGGCGAAATAAACGATCAGCCCTCGGACAATGAATTCCCACCACGGCGCGCTCATTTCCCACATCGACAGTCTCCTTACCGATGATGGTTCCGGCCCGGAGGCCGGAACCAGAAAGGCCGCACGCCGTCCAGCGTGCGCGCGGCAACAAGCCGCCGTGCGAATTGCAGCAGGAAGCGTGCCCGCTTACTCCTCGTAGGCGCTCATCGGCACGCAGGAGCAGAACAGGTTGCGATCGCCGTAGACGTTGTCGGCCCGGCCGACCGGCGGCCAGTACTTCTGCGTCCGCAGCGAGGCGACCGGATAGGCGGCTTCCTCACGCGTGTACTTGTGATTCCACTCGTTGGCGGTGATGACCGCCGCGGTGTGAGGCGCGTTCTTCAGCGGGTTGTCCTCGCGGTCGAAGCTGCCGTCCTCGACGCGCGCAATTTCCTTGCGGATCGCGATCATCGCGTCGATGAAGCGGTCCAGCTCGTGCAGCGCCTCGCTCTCGGTCGGCTCGATCATCAGCGTGCCGGGCACCGGGAAGCTCATCGTCGGCGCATGGAAGCCATAGTCCATCAGCCGCTTGGCCACATCCTCGTTGCTGATGCCGGTCGCCTTCTGGATCGGACGCAGGTCGAGAATGCACTCGTGCGCGATATGGCCGTTGCCGCCGGTGTACAGCACCGGGTAGTAGTCCGACAGCCGCTTGGCGACATAGTTGGCCGCCAGGATCGCGTTCTCGGTGGCGGCGGTCAGTCCGCGCGCGCCCATCATCGCGATATACATCCACGAGATCGGCAGGATGCTGGCCGAGCCGTAGGGCGCGGCAGAGATGGCGCCGATGCCGTCATCGGCGCGGCGATAGCCGGTGCTGGTGTGGTTCGGCAGGAACGGGGCCAGGTGCGCGCCGACCGCAACCGGACCGACGCCCGGGCCGCCGCCGCCGTGCGGGATGCAGAAGGTCTTGTGCAGGTTCAGGTGCGACACGTCGCCGCCGAACTGCCCCGGCGCGGCGGTGCCGACCATCGCGTTCATGTTGGCGCCGTCGACATAGACCTGGCCGCCGTGGCTGTGGACGATCTCGCAGATGCGCTGCACGCCTTCCTCGAACACGCCGTGCGTGGACGGGTAGGTGATCATGATCGCCGCCAGGTTCTTGCCGTGCTGCGCGGCCTTCTTTTCCAGATCGGCCAGGTCGACGTTGCCGTCCTCGTCGCAGGCCACCACGACCACCTGCATGCCGGCCATCTGCGCGGACGCCGGGTTGGTGCCGTGCGCCGACGACGGGATCAGGCAGATGTTGCGATGGCTCTCGCCGCGGCTCGCATGGTAGGCGTGGATGATCTGCAGGCCGGCGTATTCGCCCTGCGAGCCGGCGTTGGGCTGCAGGCTGACGGCGGCGTAGCCGGTGGCCGCGCACAGCATCGCCTCCAGCTGGGCGATCATCTCGCGGTAGCCGACGGTCTGGTCGTCCGGCGCGAACGGATGGATGCTCGAGAACTCGGGCCAGGTGACCGGAATCATCTCGCTGGTCGCGTTGAGCTTCATCGTGCAGGAGCCCAGCGGGATCATCGTGCGGTCGAGCGCCAGATCCTTGTCGGCCAGCATGCGCAGGTAGCGCAGCATCTCGTGCTCGGCATGGTGGGTGTTGAAGACCGGGTGCGTCAGGTAGGCGCTCTGGCGCGACAGCGCCGCCGGATAGCCATCATCGGCCGCGGCTTCCAGTGCGTCGAAGGCCGGCACCGGCTTGCCCTGCGCGAAGATCTCCCACAGCGCGACCACATCGTCGCGGCTGGTGGTCTCGTCCAGCGAGATGCCGACCTGCGTGGCGCCGGCGCGGCGCAGATTGATCTGGCGCGCGGCGGCCGCGGCGTGGATCGCCTCGGTGGCGGCACCAGTCTCGATCGTCAGCGTGTCGAAGAAGGTCTGGTTGGTGCGGGCGTAGCCCAGCGCCTGCAGGCCGCCGGCCAGCGTCGCGGTCAGCCGGTGCACGCGCTGCGCGATCCGCTTCAGGCCCTGCGGCCCGTGGTAGACCGCGTACATCGACGCCATGACCGCCAGCAGCACCTGCGCGGTACAGATGTTCGAGGTCGCCTTCTCGCGGCGGATATGCTGCTCACGCGTCTGCAGCGCCAGCCGGTAGGCCTTGTTGCCCTGCGCGTCGACGGTGACGCCGACCAGGCGGCCCGGCATCGAGCGCTTGTAGGCGTCCTTGACGGCCATATAGCCGGCGTGCGGGCCGCCGAAGCCCAGCGGCACACCGAAGCGCTGCGAATTGCCGACCGCCACGTCCGCGCCCCATTCGCCCGGCGCGGTGAGCAGCGTCAGCGCCAGCAGGTCGGCCGCGGCGACCACCAGGCCGCCGGCCGCGTGGACCGCATCGGCGATCGCGCGGTAGTCCGCCACGTCGCCGTTGACGCCCGGGTATTGCAGCAGCACGCCGAACGCGTGCGCCTGCGCCGCGTCGGCGGCGGGACCGACCTTGACCTCGATGCCGAGCGGCAGCGCGCGCGTGCGCACCACTTCGATCGTCTGCGGCAACACGTCGTCGGCCACGTAGAAGGTATTCGATGCGTGCTTGTTCACGCGCTGCAGCAGCGTCATCGCCTCGGCCGCGGCCGTGCCTTCGTCGAGCATCGACGCATTGGCGATATCGAGGCCCGTCAGGTCGGTGACCATCTGCTGGAAGTTCAGCATCGCCTCCAGGCGGCCCTGCGAGATCTCCGGCTGGTACGGCGTGTAGGCGGTGTACCAGGCCGGGTTTTCGAAGATGTTGCGCAGGATCACGCCCGGCGTCAGCGTGTTGTAGTAGCCCTGGCCGATGAAGCTCTTGAACACCTTGTTCTTGCCGGCGATGCCGCGCAGCTTGGCCAGCGCGGCTTCCTCGGTCAGCGGCTCGGTGAATTCGCCCAGCGGCATGCCGTCGCGGCGGCGGATCGCGGCCGGGATGATGGCGTCCATCAGCGCGGCGCGGCTGTCGTAGCCCAGCACCTTCAGCATGTGCTGCTGTTCGGCGGCGTCGGGACCGATATGGCGGTGGGAGAAGGCGTCGCGAGCTTCGAGTTCGGCCAGCGAAGGGCGAGCGGATTGAGCGGCGTTCATGGGCAGGGGAGCGTTCATGGCAAGTGACTCGGAGAGGCGGGCCGGGGCATGGTGGTCAGCCATGCCTCGGCGCCGCGGGCGGGGCGCCGGGCTCAGGCGCCGACGCTGGCCTTGTAGGCGTCGGCCGTCATCAGGCCGTTGACGTCGTCGCCGTTGGCCGGCTTGATCTTGAACAGCCAGGCATCGAAGGCGTTGGCGTTGACGCTCTCGGGCGCGTCCTTGACGGCGTCGTTGACGGCGACCACTTCACCGGCCACCGGTGCGTAGATGTCCGACGCGGCCTTGACCGATTCGACCACGGCCAGCGCGTCACCGGCGCCGACCGTCTTGCCGACCTCGGGCAGTTCGAGGAAGACGATGTCGCCGAGCGCATCCTGTGCGTGATCGGTGATGCCGATCGTCAGCGTGCCGTCGGTTTCGACGCGCACCCATTCGTGCGACTCGGTGTACTTCAGGTCAGCGGGGAAATTCATCGAGATTCTCCAATTTCAGATTCTTGTGTGGCGCCGCCGCGTGCCATCGGTGAAAGGGGCCGCGGGGCGCAGCGTGACCGGGTGGACGATGTCCGCAGTGAGCCGTCAGCTCACGAGTGCCTTGCCATTGCGCACAAACGGCAGTTTAACCACAGTCGCAGTCAGTTTGCGGTCGCGGATCAGCACCTGGACTTCGCTGCCGAGCGCCACATCCTTGGGCAGGCGCGCGAAGGCGATCGACTGGGACAGGGTCGGGCTGAAGGTGCCCGAGGTGATTTCGCCCTCGCCGGCGGCGGTCAGCACGGTCTGGTGCGCGCGCAGCACGCCGCCCTTGTCGCGCAGGATCAGGCCGGCAAATTGCTGGCGCTGGCCGTTGGCCACCAGCGCGGCCTTGCCGACGAAATCGCGCTCGCTTTGCAGGTCGACGGTCCAGGCCAGGCCGGCGTCGAGCGGCGAGGTGTGGATGTCCATGTCCTGACCGTACAGGTTCATGCCGGCTTCGAGCCGCAGCGTGTCGCGCGCGCCGAGCCCGGCCGGACGCACGCCGGCGGCATGCAGCTTTTCCCAGACCGCGGCGACGTTGTCGGCCGGCACCACCAGCTCGAAGCCGTCCTCGCCGGTGTAGCCGGTGCGGGCCACCATGATTTCGCCGATCGCGGCGTCTTCGACGACCATCGCGTTGAACGGCTTGAGCGCCTCGCTGGGCTGGGTCGACGGGAAGGCCGCCCACACCTTGGCGCGCGCGTTCGGGCCCTGCACGGCGACGATGGCCAGCGGTGCGGCATTATCGGAGGCGTTGTCGGTGCGACGGGGAGTAATGGTCAAGCCGGCGCCGGTGTCGGCATTGCGCTGGCGGATCCAGTCGATATCGCCGGTCGCGGTGCTGGCGTTGACCACCAGGCGGAAGCGGTCCTCGGCGAAGAAATAGACGATCAGGTCGTCGATCACACCGCCATTCGGGTCGAGCATGCAGGAATACAGCGCCTTGCCGGGGGTTTGCAGCTTGTCGACGTTGTTGGCGAGCAGTCCGCGCAGGAAGGCGCGGGTATTGGGTCCGGCGAGGTCGACGACGCACATGTGCGAAACGTCGAACATGCCCGCATCGCTGCGCACCGCATGGTGTTCCTCGATCTGCGAGCCGTAGTTGACCGGCATGTCCCATCCGCCGAAATCAACCATGCGGGCGCCGAGGGCGCGGTGGATGGCGTTGAGCGGGGTGGCCTGGAGCGTCATGGATTCCTCGGAGCGTGGCATCGTTCAGTCCGGCGCGCGCGGCGCGCCAAACAAAAAAGGGTCATCCGTCGCGCGGCTCGTTGGAACCGTCGCGACGGATGACCCCCTCTGTCCTCGATACCTGAGAGATTACGGACTGGTTCTGCGGTTCGCTTCGAACCCGCCGGCCCCGCCGTGCGCCCCTTCGGTGGACACGCTCATCATTCAATCGATGAATGGCGGGTGTCGCTCTCCAGAGTTCGGCATACATCGTGTGCATGCTGCATGCCGATCCGCCCGGTCCATGGTGCCTGAGAGTTTTCGGGTGATTCCCCTTCGGCGGCGCGAATGACGATACAGTCGCGCGCTCTCCCGGACGGATGGCGCGACTCTAACCGCAGGCCTGCCGGCTGTCAACGCGAGAGCGGCGCGTTGCAGGCCACGGATCCGGTGGCTCGGCCGGACCCGCCCCCGTGTTAACATCGCCCGCTTTGATCCATCCGCGACCCGTGCCCGAACGCGTCGCGCCTGCGGCCCGCCTCCCTCGGGGTGCGGTCCGACCTCCTGCCGTACCCGAACTCCGCCCCCGACCGATGACCCACGGACTGAACGCCGCCCAATCCGAAGCCGTCCGCTATCTGGACGGCCCCTGCCTGGTGCTCGCCGGCGCGGGTTCGGGCAAGACCCGGGTGATCACGCAGAAGATCGCGCATCTGATCGAGGACAAGGGCTTCGAGCCCCGCCACATCGCCGCGGTGACCTTCACCAACAAGGCCGCCAAGGAAATGCAGGAGCGGATCGCCAAGCTGATGGAGGGCAAGACCCGGGACGGCAAGCGCATCCCGCTGCGCCAGCTGACCGTCTGTACCTTCCACTCGCTGGGCGTGCAGATCCTGCGTGCCGAGGCCGAGCACCTTGGCCTGAAGCCGCAGTTCTCGATCATGGACGCCGATGACTGCTTCGGCCTGATCCAGGAGCAGCTGGCCACCACTGACAAGAAGCTGATCCGCAGCGTGCAGAGCACGATCTCGCTGTGGAAGAACGGCATGGTCGATCCCGAGACCGCGATTGCCGAGGCCGCCGACGCCGACCAGCACCAGGCCGCGCTGATCTACCGCAACTACGTCGCCACGCTGGCGGCGTACCAGGCGGTCGACTTCGACGACCTGATCCGGCTGCCGGCCGAGCTGTTCGCACGCGACGAAACCGTGCGGCTCAAGTGGCAGAACCGGCTGCGCTACTTCCTGGTCGACGAATACCAGGACACCAACGCCTGCCAGTACCAGCTGCTGAAGCTGCTGGCCGGCGGCTCGCATCTGCGCGCGCCCGCCTTCACCGCGGTCGGCGACGACGACCAGGCGATCTACGGCTGGCGCGGCGCCACGCTGGACAATCTGCGCCTGCTGCAGACCGACTTCCCGAACCTGAAGGTCATCAAGCTCGAGCAGAACTATCGCTCGACGGTGCGCATCCTGCAGGCCGCCAATGCGGTGATCGCCAACAACCCCAAGCTGTTCGACAAGACGCTGTGGAGCGAGCACGGCATGGGGGACCCGATCACCGTGACGCCGATGAACGACGAGGAGCACGAGGCCGAGTCGGTGGTGTTCAAGCTGTCGGCGCACAAGTTCGAGCGGCGCGCGCAGTTCCGCGACTACGCGATCCTCTATCGCGGCAACCACCAGGCGCGGCTGTTCGAGCAGATCCTGCGCCGCGAGCGCATCCCGTATGTGCTGTCCGGCGGGCAGAGCTTCTTCGACAAGGCCGAGATCAAGGACATCTGTGCCTATCTGCGGCTGATCGCCAATCCCGACGACGATCCGGCCTTTATCCGCGCGGTCACCACGCCGCGGCGCGGGGTCGGCAATACCACGCTGGAGGTGCTGGGCACCTTCGCCGGGCAGGCCAAGGTGTCGCTGTTCGAGGCGGCGATGATGGGCGGCATCGAAGGCAAGCTGCAGCCGCGCCAGCTCGAGCCGCTGCGCACCTTCTGCGAGGCGATGGTGCGGCTGGCCGACCGTGCCGCGCGCGATCCGGCCACCGAGGTGCTCGACGATCTGATGGAAGGCATCCACTACGAAGCCTATCTGTACGACACCTTCGACGAGCGCCAGGCCCAGGCCAAATGGACCAATACGCTGGAATTCCTCGACTGGCTCAAGCGCAAGGGCACCAAGCCGGAGGCCGCGGACGGCGAGGCGACCGGCTTCGACACCGCCGACGGCTTCGGCGACGAAGGCAAGAACCTGCTGGAGTTGACGCAGACGGTCGCGCTGATGAGCATGCTCGAGGGCCGCGAGGAGGATCCGGATGCGGTGCGGCTGTCGACGCTGCATGCGTCCAAGGGCCTCGAATATCCGCACGTGTTCCTGGTCGGCGTGGAGGAGGGCATCCTGCCGCATTGCCGCGAGGACGAGGACCTGAGCGACGAGAAGATCGAGGAGGAGCGGCGCCTGATGTACGTCGGCATCACGCGCGCGCAGCGCAGCCTGCATATCAGCTGGTGCAAGAAGCGCAAGCGCGCGCGCGACACCTACTCGTGCCAGCCGTCGCGCTTCATCGGCGAGATGAAGCTCGAGGAAGCCCCGGCACCGAAGGACGAGACGCCGGCGATGAGCCCGAAGGACCGGCTGGCGGGACTGAAGGCGCTGCTCGGCACCAAGGCCGCGGCCGGCTGAAGCGCAGCGCCGGGTACGCGCGGCCTTTCGTATCAGCGCCGATACAAAGCAGCCAAGGGCCTGCAACATCGGGCTGCTACAGTGCCGGATCGCCGAGGCCGCTCGGCGCCGCGGCACACCGCTTCTTCCCTTCCTCCTCGATGGACCTGAGTCTTCCCGATGCCGCGCCCGCGGCAATCCGCCTGCTGATCGTCGATGACGACGCGCAAATCCGCACGATGCTTGCCGACTACCTGTCGACCTTCGGCATCGCTGCGGACGGCGTCGAAGGCGGCGCCGCCATGCGGGCCGCGCTGGCCGCCCACGCCTACGACCTGGTGATCCTCGACCTGTCGCTGCCGGGCGAGAACGGCCTGGCGCTGTGCCGCGAACTGCGGGAGCAGGGCGATCTGCCGGTGATCATGCTGACCGCGCGGGCGGAGCTGGCCGATCGCGTGGTCGGCCTGGAGGTCGGGGCCGACGACTACGTCACCAAGCCATTCGAAATGCGAGAGCTGGTCGCCCGCATCCATACCGTGCTGCGGCGCAGCCGCGGCGGCGAGCGCGGCATGCGGGCCGGCCCTTCGGCGGCAGCTCGCGCCCGGGTCGAACTTCGCTTCGGCGATTGGCGCCTGCATACGGTGCTGCGCCAGCTGGTCGACCGCGACGATACCGTGGTGCCGCTGTCGAACGCGGAATTCCGGCTGCTGCTGGCCTTTCTTGACCATCCGCAGCAGATCCTCGATCGCGAACGGCTGATCCAGTTGGCGCGCGGCCGCGAACTGGATCTGTTCGATCGCAGCATCGACCTGCTGGTGTCGCGGCTGCGGCAGAAGCTGCGCGAGGACCCGCGCGAGCCCGGCCTGATCCGCACGGTTCGCGGCGAGGGCTACGTCTTTACCGCCAGCGTGCAGGGCTGAGCCAGTGGCGGCGCGTCGCTTCGACACGATGTTCGTGCGCCTGTTCGTCGCGATGGCGGCGATCATGGTTGCGGTGCATATCCTCGGCGTGACCGTGGTGGAGAGCGTGTTTCCGCGGCACGGTCCCCGGCACGGCAGCCACACCGTCGGTGGTACCGCCGACCGGCCCGCCGCACCGGCGCACGAGGGCCAGCGTCCGCCGCCAGGCCCACCGCGTCCGC